>JAPKCG010000207.1 GCA_028823055.1 Sphingomonas bacterium | reverse complement strand
CCCTTGTCGGCCCGGTGATGATCGCCGCGCCAAAGGCGATGACGGACGGCTGGGCGGTCGCCGCCGAATCGGCCAACCGGCCGCTGCGCACGAAGCTGACGATGGACGGCGATAGCGGTGCGATCCTCACCCGGCGCGACTTCGCGCAGCGGCAATGGATCGATCGCGCGGTCGGCTATGGCGTCGCGATTCACGAAGGCGCGTTTTTCGGACTGGCGAACCAGATTGCGGGGACGGTCGTCACCGCGTTGCTCGTGACGCTGAGCGTGTCCGGCGCGGTGATGTGGTGGCGGCGTCGGCGTCGGGGGACGCTGGGGGCGCCGATCCCGTTGTCGCGTCCGCGCTACGGGATCGCTCTGGTCGTGGCGATCGGCGCGCTGGGATTCGCGATGCCGCTGTTCGGCGCGACGCTGCTGTTGGTGCTTTTTGTCGAGCGCGGCACGCGCGGCATGTGGCTAGCGGGTCCGCTGGGCCTCATGCGCTGATCGGAAGAGCGCACAGGAAAAGGGCCGCCGGATCGCTCCGACGGCCCTTTATGTCAGTCCCGTAGGACGCTGGCTTCGTTAGAAGGTGAAGCGTGCGCCGATACGGATCGTGTAGAGCGACTGCGTGACGTTCAGCGCCTTTTCGTTTGGCTCGGTATAACCCGAATAACGATACTGGACGCAGGGCTGCGCGGTATTGTTCGAGATCACACCGGTTGCCGCCGTGCCCGTTGGCGTCGCCGCTGCGAGACACTGGACGTTCACGACACCCGCCGAACCCGGGAAGCCGAGCTGGCGCAGACCGCCCCAGTTCTTGTTCAACAGGTTGGTGAAGTTGTTGATGTCGCCAAAGATCGTGATGCGCGATCCGCCAACGAAGGTCGGAATTTCCTGTTCGAGGTGAAGATCGATGCGGGTGTAGGCACGTGCACGGGCGATGTTCTTGCCCGACACCTTGCCGCGATAATCCTTGAGCTTCGTGTTGTTGATCAGCGTATCGAGCGCGCTTGCCGTTGCCGCCGAGTCATAGCTGACGAGCGGATCGGTCGTGCTGGTCGGGACGTAGAGCAGGACGGTCGACTGGTTCGGGTTGAGCACCGTGCCGAAGATGGCCGAACGGTTCGACTGGTTGTCGAGCATGCCGAAGCTGTAGGTATTGCCCGCGCGGGTTTCGCCGAACAGCTGAACCACCGTGCGGTAATCGCCGAAGAACGCGTGATCGTAACCGACGCTGTACTTGAACTGCCACTTGGTCTGGTTGTTCGAGATGCCGTAAGCCGGATAGTTCGGATCGTTGAAGCTCTGATAGCGATAGTTCGAATTGATCGTCGACGACGTCGCATCGCCCACGTCCTTGATGTCCTGCAGCGTGTAGCTGCCGAACAGCGAGAGACCCCAGTCGAAATCCTTGTTGACGCGGATGACGCCGATGTTGCTGCGGCCCTTCGACGTGTTGCCGACGACGATGTCGTAATTGTTGTCGGTAAAGCCGAAATACGGATTGCCGTAACGTGGGCGACCATCAGGCAACGTGCCGACCGGGACCGAGCGACGGTCGGTGAAGATGATCCCGTCGATCGTTTCCGAGTGATAATAATCAAGACCGACGTCGAAGCCGAAAGCCCGATAATCGGCCGACAATGTCGTCTTGAGCGAGCGCGGCAGGCGGAAATCGTTCGCGAGCGCACCGGTGTTGGTCCGCGCGAGCGATGGGTTGGCGGTCGGGCTCGACGCCGCGGCGGCGAGGGCCGACGGCACCTGACCCGTCACGTTGTTAAGCGCGAGGTCGCACAGCGAACCCGCCGTGTTGCAGGTCGCATCGCGGTTGATGACGAGCGAGTTGGTCGTGATCGTGTTCGAGAAGCTGTTCGACAGATAGATGTCGGGCGAACCGCCACCGAAGATCCCTGCGCCGCCCTTCAGCCGCAGACCGGGCAGGAAGCCGCTGGGCTGATAGGCGAAGCTGGCGCGTGGTTCGAACAGTTCGAGACCCTTGTAGGTCTGCGTGTTGGTGACGCCGTAACGACCGTTGTAGAACGGGTTGTAGTTCGGTGCGTCACGCATCGCGTACAGGCTCATCCGCGCGCCATAGCTCACCGACAGGTCGGGGGTGATCGTCCAGTCGTCCTGCAGGCCGAACGCATATTGCGTATAGCTGAAGTCAGCCGCTGCGCCGTTGGTGACGCCGCCGATCGTCGCGGCGTAGCTTACCTGGTTCGCACGGCCCGCCTGATAATCGGCGAGCGAGTCGAAATACCACGAACCCAGGCTGTTGGGGACAAAGTTGTTGAAGGTGTGGCGACGCGCGATGTCGACCAGCAGCTTCACTTCGTGATCGCCTGCGCGAATGCGGCCGAGGAACGAACCGGAATAGGTGTCGAAATTGAGTTCGTTGGTCTGGCGGAAATTGTCCGGACCCACCGTCACGCGCGGCACACCGGTTGAGCAACCCGTTGCCGAACCGAGCGAAAGGGCGTCGGTACAAATCTGCAGCTGACCCGAGCCACGACCCTGAAGCGGTTCCTGACCGCGGACGGTCTTGGTGTAGATGCCTCGGATTTCGGTCGAAATCTTGTCGGTCCAGTCCGAGTTCAACTGGACGATGCCCGCGCGGAGCAATTCGCTGAGCGCATAGGCGTTCGAGCTGAGACCGTATTGCGGTGTATTTGCCGAGGTCGAGGTATTGTTCTGGCTGACGAGCAGATCGTAAGCGTTGATGTACGACAGCGACAGCTTCTGGCGGTCGGTGATGTTCCAGTCGATCTGACCGACGATCTTTTCATCCTTGCGGGGATTGATCGTCAGGATGCCGCCCGGCGACACCTGCGTATAACGCGAAGATGTGATGCCGAGCACATTGTTGATCGTGCCGACCGAGAGACCGGGAACCTGTGCGACCTGGGTGCTGAACGGCCGAGGATCGGTGTTCCGTTCCGCCGACACCATGAAGAACAATTTGTCCTTGATCAGCGGGCCGCGGAAGGTCGCGCCATAGGTTTCGCTCTTATATTTCGGCAGGACGATCTTGGTGCCGCCGATTTCGTCGCCCGACAGGCCGTCGGTGTTCTGCGAATAGAATGCGGTGCCGTGGAATTCGTTCGTGCCCTTCAGCAGCGCTACGTCGATCGCGCCGCCCTGGAAGCCACTCTGACGGAAGTCATATGGTGCGACCGAGGTCGCGACCTGACCGATCGCGTCAAAGGGGACCGGGCCACGATTGGTCGGGCTGGCGTCCTGATTGAGGCCGAACGTATCGCCGACCTGCACGCCGTTGATCGTGAAGCGGTTGAAGCGGGGGTTGACGCCCGCGAACGACACCGCGCCGCCGCGATCGCCCGAATTGCTGAGGTCGATCGTGGCGAACGGATCGCGGCGTTCGACGTCGCGGATGTCGCGGTTGACCGATGCGACCTTGGCGACGTCGGCCTGGGTCAGGATCGTCTGCGGCCCATCCGAACGGACGCCTGCGCCAGCGACCTTCGATGCGGTGATGACGATGTCGCCCCCCGCGTCGGCACCGGCGTCGGCGAGTTCGATCGGGAGGTTATAGACCTGCTGCACGACGGTGTAGATGTCGGTGACCGTCTGCGTTCCCGACGCGCTGCTGATCGTTACCGTGTAAGGGCCGCCCGGACGCAGGCCGGTGAAGCTGAACAGGCCGTCGCTGGTCGTCGTCGAGGTCGAGCGCGTGCCCGAATTGACGTCGAGGACGGTGATGTTCGCCCCGGCGACTGCCTGGCCGCCGCTGGTGACCGTACCACGGATCTGGCTGGTGGTTTCCTGCGCGGAGACCGCCGCCGGAACGATAAGCGCGACCGCAGCCACGCCCAGGAACAGGTTGTTTCGCATTATTTTATTCCCCTTTGAGCTTTTGCTCTGGATTCGCGGTCAGACACCGGATGCCGCAGCCCCTGCGCGTTCAATATTTCCCTTCTGTGACAAAGGCGAGTCGGATCACGTTTATGAGTCGACTCGGTCATGGTGCGTTGCAAAAAAACCACGCGGGCCAAATCCGGTCCCGGCATCCCGGCATGGACGATGGCGGGATGGACGAAGGGGAACGCGGGGTGCCGGATCGGCATTACTCGCGGTTGCAGCATAGTTTTTCTTTCGTGCCACCGTCCGTCATCTGATGCAGATTCGGGGGATCGATCGCGTCTTGCGGTCAGTCCCTGATCGGTCTGTTGACCGACATCGAATCGCACCTGCCGGAGAAACGCTCGTGAAATCGGACGCGCATTCCCTGACGGACCCTCCCCTGACGCATCTTGAGCGACTTGAGGCGGAGAGCATCCACATTCTTCGCGAAGTCGTGGCGGAGGCGGAACGGCCGGTGATGCTCTATTCGGTCGGCAAGGATTCGGCGGTGATGCTGCATCTGGCGCGCAAGGCATTCTATCCCGCGCCGCCGCCATTCCCGCTGCTCCATGTCGATACCACGTGGAAGTTCAAGGAGATGTACGCGCTGCGCGACCGGATGGCGCGCGAAAGCGGCATGGACCTGCTCGTCCATCGTAACCCGGAGGCGGAGGCGCGGGGGATCAATCCGTTCGATCACGGACCGCTGCACACCGACATGTGGAAGACCGAGGGGCTGAAACAGGCGCTCGACAAATATGGTTTCGACGTGGCGTTCGGCGGCGCGCGGCGCGACGAGGAAAAAAGCCGCGCGAAGGAGCGCATCTTTTCCTTTCGCACCGCCAGCCACGGTTGGGACCCCAAGAACCAGCGTCCCGAGCTGTGGAACCTGTACAATGCGCGCAAGAGCAAGAGTGAATCGATCCGCGTCTTTCCGATCTCCAACTGGACCGAACTCGACATCTGGCAATATATCCAGCTGAACGACATTCCGATCGTCCCCCTCTATTTTTCCGCGAAACGCCCGACTTATGAACAGGATGGCCAGATTTTCATGGCCGACGACATCGAACGGATCGAACAGGTGATCGGCCATCGGCCCGACATCGTCGAACGCTCGATCCGGTTCCGCACGCTCGGCTGTTTCCCGCTGAGCGGCGCGGTCGAGAGCGAGGCGGCGACCTTGTCCGAGGTCATTCAGGAAATGCTGTTGACGACGACGAGCGAACGGCAGGGCCGCGTGATCGACAAGGATGGCGGCGATGCCAGCATGGAGAAGAAGAAGCAGGAGGGCTATTTCTGATGGCCGATGACAGCACCGCGCCCGACCCCACACCACCCGCCAGCTATCGCACCGATGCGCTGATTGCGCAGGATATCGACGCCTATCTCGAACGGCATCAGCATAAATCGCTGCTGCGCTTCATCACCTGTGGCAGCGTCGATGACGGCAAATCGACGCTGATCGGCCGCTTGCTCTACGATTCGAAGATGATCTTCGAAGACCAGCTCGAAACGCTCGCCGCCGACAGCAAGCGGGTCGGCACACAGGGGCAGGAGATCGATTTCGCGCTGCTTGTCGACGGTCTCGCCGCCGAGCGTGAACAGGGCATCACGATCGATGTCGCCTATCGTTTCTTCGCGACCGAAAAACGCAAGTTCATCGTCGCGGATACACCGGGCCATGAACAATATACCCGAAACATGGTCACCGGCGCATCGACCGCGGACCTTGCGGTTATCCTGATCGACGCGCGCAAGGGCGTGCTGACGCAGACGCGGCGGCACAGCTATCTCGC
>JAPKCG010000206.1 GCA_028823055.1 Sphingomonas bacterium | reverse complement strand
CAGCGAGGCGCACGGCCTCCGTCACCATCGTCGTAAGCTGTTCGATGCGATGGTCGCTCTCAATACCTTGGGTCATGAAACCTCGATTCGTCGATCACTGGTCGCCATTTGGCGCGCGCGCGGGATCGATCAAATATTTTTCCCCGGTCGCCCGGCGAGCATAAGCGATTATCCTGTCCGGCTGCAACGCTTCCGCGAGCGAAATCGTTGCGGTATAGTTGCTCGCGAAGGTCGTGGTAAGTTCGGTCGACACCCGCGAACGCAGTCGCGCAATGCCCTCTGCGCCGATCCGGCCGAGAAAGGGGGTGAGCAGCCAGCCACCGACGCCCCAGGCCATGCCGACCCCCGCGCCGATCGTCGTCGGTCGCATGTCGAGGCGGCCGTAGATATAAACCTGCTTGTGCGTCGTCGAACCATAGCGGCTGTAGCCGTCGGCCTTGCGGTTCGCGGCGGCCTCCATCGCGACGAGGATGCGGCCCGCCAGATCACCGCCGCCGATCGCATCGAAGGCAAGCGTCGCGCCGGTATCGGCGAGCGCATCGACCAGCGCATCCTCGAACCCGTCCTTGCTCGAATCGACGATATGCGTCGCGCCGATGTCGCGCAGGATCGTCGCCTGTTCGTCGCTGCGGACGATGTTGACCAGCCCGATACCGTCGGCGAGGCAGATCTTGTTGAGCATCTGACCCAGATTCGACGCGGCGGCGGTGTGGACGAGCGCGCCATGGCCTTCGAGCTTCATCGTTTCGGTCATGCCGAGCGCGGTCAGCGGATTGACGAAGACCGAGGCGGCGTCGGCCGCTGTAGCGCCGTCGGGGACGGGCACCGCGTCGCGGGCGCGAACGGTCCGATATTCCGCATACATTGCACCACCGATCAGCGAAACGGTCTTGCCGATCATCTCTTCCGCGCCGGCACCCGCCGCAACGACGGTGCCAGCGCCTTCGTTGCCGACCGGCAGCGCCTGATCCATCCGTGCGCCCATCGAGGCGAGGCGGGCGGGCGGAATGTCACCGACGGTCTTGTCGCCTTCGACGCGAAAGCTGGCGGGATCGGCGGGACCGAGGAGCAGCCCGAGGTCGGACGGATTGATCGGCGTCGCTTCCATTCGGACGACGATTTCGCCGTCACCGGGTGCGGCGACAGGGACGTCCGCCAGCCATAGTTCGAGCTTGCCCCCCGATGTCACGCGCGATTGCAACTGCTGGCCCGTCGTGGGGGCTGTGGTGGGACCGGTCATCGGGGGCTCTCCTGTCGATTGTTTGGGGACTTGTAGGCAGCGGGACGCGCCGCGTACAGATTGGTTTCGAAATTGAACCGATCGCGCGCTGCCTTGTTATGTCACTGGCGCGACGGGGCATCGCGCGACGGGAGCACCATATGACAGACGACACGCCGGGTCCGGCGACACAGGTAACGCGCCGGGGGCTGCTGGCGACGACCGCCGCCGCGAGCGCCGCGGCGACCCTTTCTACGGTGCCGGTGAGCGCGGAGGCGGAAATGCCGTCGCCGACGCCTTCCGCGACGATGCCGGTCTCGATCAAGATCAATGGCAAGACCCGCAAGATGGACCTCGATCCGCGCACGACGTTGCTCGATGCATTGCGCGAGCATCTGTCGCTGACGGGGACGAAGAAGGGCTGCGATCACGGCCAATGCGGTGCGTGTACCGTGATCGTCGAGGGCCGGCGGATCAACAGTTGCCTGACGCTTGCCGCGATGCACGATGGCGAGGAAGTCACGACGATTGAGGGGCTGGGTACGCCGGAGGATCTGCATCCGATGCAAGCCGCGTTCGTCAAGCATGACGGCTATCAATGCGGCTATTGCACCCCCGGACAGATATGTTCGGCGGTGTCGACGATCGCGGAGATCAAGGCGGGCATCCCGAGCCATGTCAGCGGTGACCTGACCGCCAAGCCACAGATCACCGTCGAGGAAATCCGCGAACGGATGAGCGGCAACATCTGCCGGTGCGGTGCCTATTCGAACATCATCGATGCGATGAAGGAAGTCGCGGAGGTGGATGCATGAAGGCCTTTACGTTCGCCCGTGCGACATCCCCTGCCGATGCCGCCGCGAAGGCGATGGCGACGCCGGGCGCGAAGTTCATCGCAGGTGGCACGAACCTGCTCGACCTGATGAAGCTGCAGATCGAAACACCGCAGCATCTGATCGACGTCAACCGGCTGGGGCTCGACACGATCGAGGCGACGGGCGACGGTGGGCTCCGGATCGGGGCGCTGGTGCGCAATACCGATCTGGCCGCCGATACGCGCGTTCGCAAGGATTACGGGGTGCTGAGCCGCGCGTTGCTGGCCGGTGCATCGGGTCAGCTCAGGAACAAGGCAACGACGGGGGGCAATCTGCTCCAGCGGACGCGCTGCCCTTATTTCTACGACACCAATCAGGCGTGCAACAAGCGCAAGCCAGGGTCGGGCTGTGCCGCGATCGGCGGGTTCAATCGCAACCTTGGCATCGTCGGGGTAAGCAATGCGTGCATCGCGACGCATCCCAGCGATATGGCGGTCGCGATGCGTGTGCTCGACGCGACGGTCGAGACGGTGAAGCCCGATGGAACGACGCGCGCGATCCCGATCGCCGATTTCCACAAACTGCCCGGTACGACGCCGCAGGTCGAAACGGCGCTGATGCCGGGTGAATTGATCACTGCGGTGACATTGCCCAAGCCGATCGGCGGTACGCATGTCTATCAAAAGGTGCGCGACCGCGCGTCCTATGCCTTTGCGCTGATTTCGGTCGCGGCGGTGATCGGGCCGGATGGTCGCGGGCGCTATGCCTTTGGCGGGCTGGCCCCGAAACCGTGGCGGGTCGAGGCGGCCGAGCGGCAGACTGACGCGAAGGCGATCGCCAGCACGGTATTGCGCGGCGCGAAGACGACGTCGCAAAACGCTTTCAAGGTTCCGCTGGTCGAACGGACGCTTGCCGCCGTCATCGCCGAAGCGAAGGGTTAATCTCATGAAATTCGATACCCCCGCCACGACCAATCCGATCGACCAGCTGAAGGTGATCGGCAAACCCCATGACCGGATCGACGGCAAGTACAAGACGACGGGCACCGCGCCTTATGCCTATGAACGCCATGACGTCGTGCCCAATCAAGCCTATGGCTACGTCGTCGGTTCGGCGATCGCGACGGGGCGGATCAGGAGCATCGATACCGCCGCCGCCGCCGCAGCACCGGGCGTCGTCAAGGTCGTGACCTGGCAAAATGGCGGAACGGTCAAAAAGCCGGGCGCGGTGACCGCGAAGCTGTTCGCCGGGCCGGATGTCGAACATTATGATCAGGCGATCGCGATCGTCGTTGCCGAAAGTTTCGAGGAGGCTCGCGCCGCCGCCAAGCTGATCGTCGTCGATTACGCGCGGGACAAGGGTGTCTATGACCTGAAGGCGGCCAAGGCTTCGGCGACCAAGCCCCAGGCTGGTTTCGGCGGCGATGCCGACACGTCGGTGGGCGATTTCGCGGGTGCGTTTGCGAAGGCGCCGATGACGCTGGATGCGACCTATACGACCCCCGATCAATGCCATTCGCCGATGGAACCGCACGCGACGATCGCGTCGTGGGACGGGGGCAAACTGACCGTGTGGACGTCGAACCAGATGATCAATTGGGCGAAAAGGGATCTGTCGGAGGCGTTCGGCATCCCGAAGGAATCGGTACACGTCATGTCGCCCTATGTCGGCGGCGGGTTCGGATCGAAATTATGGGTGCGCAGCGATGCGATCATGGCCGCCGCCGCATCGCGCGCCTGTGGTCGTCCGGTCCGGGTCACGCTGACGCGGCCGTTGATGTACAATAATACCACGCACCGCCCCGCGACGATTCAGCGAATTCGGATCGGCACCGACAAAGCGGGCCGCATCACCGCGATCGGGCATGAATGCTGGTCGGGCGATCTGCCCGGCGGCGGACCGGAGACGGCGGCGAACCAGACGCGGCTGCTATACGCCGGTAAGAACCGCATGACCGCGACGCGGCTGGCGGTGCTCAACCTGCCCGAGGGCAATGCGATGCGCGCGCCGGGCGAGGCCCCCGGGCTGATGGCGCTTGAAATCGCGATGGACGAAATGGCGGAAAAGCTGGGTATGGACCCGGTCGAATTTCGTATCGTCAACGATACGCAGGTCGATCCCGAACATCCCGACAAACCGTTTTCGCATCGCGACCTGATCGGGTGCCTGCGTACAGGTGCGGAACGGTTCGGCTGGAACAAGCGCATCGCCAAGCCGCGGTCGGTTCGCGACGGGCGCTGGTTGGTCGGCATGGGGATGGCAGCGGCGTTTCGCGGCAACATCACGACCAAGTCCGGCGCGCGCGTCGGGATCGACAAGAAGGGCGTCGTCACCGTCGCGACCGATATGACCGACATCGGCACGGGCAGCTATACAATCATCGCGCAGACCGCCGCCGAAATGATGGGCGTCGATATGGACAAGGTTATCGTCCTGCTTGGCGATTCGAGCTTTCCGGTGTCGTCGGGTTCGGGCGGGCAATGGGGCGGTAACAGTTCGACGGCGGGCGTTTATGCCGCCTGTGCCGCGCTGCGCGACCGGATCTCGCAAAAGGCGGGCTTCAACACCGCCGATGTACAATTCGCCGACGGCAAGGTCACCAGTGGCAACCGCAGCGTTAAACTGGCCGAGATCGCGGGCGATGCGGGGCTGTCGGCGGAGGATTCGATCGAATTCGGTGACCTGACCAAAAAATATGCGCAGGCGACGTTCGGCGCGCATTTCGCGGAGGTCGCGGTTGATTCCGCCACGGGCGAAATCCGCGTCCGGCGAATGGGCGGCGCCTTTGCCGCCGGGCGTATCCTCAACCCCAAATCGGCGCGCAGTCAGGTGATCGGCGCGATGACGATGGGGACAGGCGCGGCGTTGATGGAGGAAGCGGTGGTCGACACCCGCTTCGGTTACTTCGTGAATCACGACCTTGCCGAATATCACGTCCCCGTCCACGCCGACATTCCGCATCAGGACGTGTATTTCATGCCTGAAGTCGACGACAAATCGTCGCCGATGAAGGCGAAGGGCGTCGGTGAGCTGGGCATTTGCGGCGTCGCGGCGGCGGTGGCGAACGCGGTCTATAACGCATCGGGGGTCAGGATTCGCGATTATCCGCTGACCCTCGACAAAGTAATCGCCGAAATGGTCTGACAAATTGCATCAGGGGCGGCGCGCGTGGAACCAGCGCGCGCCGCAACCGCTATGCGAATAGGCAACAGAAAGCATCATCATGTCAGATAGCAAAAAAGCGATACTGTACCGTATGGTTCTGCCAGACCATATTTGCCCCTTTGGTGTGCGCGCGAAGCAAATGCTTCAGGGCGCGGGATATGATGTCGACGACAAAATTCTTCAAACACGTGAAGAAACCGACGCGTTCAAGGCGGAGCATCGGGTCGATACGACGCCGCAAGTATTTATCGACGGCACCCGCATCGGTGGATCGGACGAAACCGAACAATTTCTTGCCAAAGCGAAAGCATGATCTGGGCCAGTTGCGTCGAGGCAATCACCCGTCCTTGTCGAACACTGATTGACGTGTGCGACTTCATCTCAGATCAACGAGCCGGGTTCGCCACATAATCGCTTTCATTTGTGGATCAATTTGCTAATTCCAGACGATGCCGATCGATAGCATAGACCAAGATTGGCTCGTCAGCTTTGAGCGCGGC
>JAPKCG010000205.1 GCA_028823055.1 Sphingomonas bacterium | reverse complement strand
GGTACATGGCGCGGTCCCGGTCGCGGCGCTCGAAGCGGCATGGTGCGTGATCGGCATTGCCGTACTAGATGGGATCGGCGCGCGGCGGCGGTCAGCGCGGTAGAATGATTCGCAGAGGCCAAAGTTCACACAAGGTCACGCCAAAACATGTTTCTGGCGCCGAAAGGTCACGAAAGGTCGCACTCATGCGTCCATATGGCGATCGTTGCTGAAAACGATCGCTGAAGGGGCGGAACGATCGTCGTGAGAAAGAGCGGCGACGATGATGGCATGATGTTTTCACGTAGGACAGGCGCCGATCGGAGCGATGGTGGGCAAGCTGGTCGGCGCTCACAAATCAACAACGACCGTTTCCGCCCACGAACGGACGCCCGAGACAATTAACTGTGCCGCGACAAACCTTCAGCGGAGTGCCCGAAAGTTGCGGATACGCAAATTGCGCAAGCGACAGCTTCCCGGAGTCTAAAATGTTCAAGGTGGATTATGATCGCGCGGCAAACTGTCTTAACATTGCCGTCAAGGGATTCTGGAAGCCGGAGGAGGTTGCGCTTTTCGCCAAAGAAGTGGGTTTAAAGGCCCGTACCGCTAGGGCGATCCGTAGGGACTTTAACGTCTGTGTGGAGTCACTTGAGTTTCAGGTTCAGGCAATGGACGTGGCAAAGTTGCTCACTGAAGTAATGCGGGGAGGCATGGCCTTAACCACAGGGCGCGCCGCCGTCGTTGTGGGCAGCCAACTCAACAAAGCGCAGGCTGAGCGAACGTTGGTCCATCCGAGCGTGCGAATTTTCCTATCTACCGGCAAGGCAAGAGAATGGTTGGCAGCGGTAGAAAGTTGAAGATTTTTTGACTTTTCAACGTCGGCGTTTCGCCGCGAGCCGCACCTGCAACCGTGCACCCATAACGAACGGCGGCTTTCCACCAGTTTCCGTCATTGCGAGCGCAGCGAAGCAATCCAGGGCCAACCAAGACGCGCTGGATTGCTTCGCTGCGCTCGCAACGACGAGGGGCGAGGCGCGGATTAGTTCGCCGGTCGCGGGGACGTTTGCGTCGGCGGACATTTCCACCACTCATCGCTGGCGGTGCGGGCTCCCGCTGGCGCGGGAGCCCTAGGCATTACGCCTCCGCGCCGGTCATTCTTGGCCGGGCGTAGAAGAAGTAGATCAGCAGGCCGAAGGCGTTCCAGCCGAGGAAATACAGCTCGGTGCGGGTCGGCAGGCTGAAAAACAGATACGCGCAGCCCGCGATGCCAAGCGGCGCGACGATCGAGGCGAAGGGGGTGCGGAAGGTACGTTTCTTGTCGGGCTCTCGCTTCCGCATCACCAGCACGCAGACGCAGACTGCGGTGAATGCCGCGAGCGTGCCCGCATTCGCCAGCGCGGCGATCGCGTCGATTGGAGCGAAGCCTGCGATCGCGGCGACCAGCACGGCGGTCAGGACGGTGATCCGCACGGGTGAGCCGCGCTTCGACACCTTGGTCAGCCCCTCGGGCAGCAACCCGTCACGCGCCATCGTGAAGAAGATGCGGCTTTGTCCGAACAGGAAGCCCAGAAGCACCGTCGGCAGCGCGATGACCGCGCTGACCGCAAGGATCGTCGCGACGACGGGTTGGTTCACCTCACGCAGGATCAGCGCGAGCGGATCGGGGCTGTTGGCGAATTCGCTATAGTGCAATGCGCCGACGGCGGTGACGCCGATCAGGATGTAGATCGCGATGCAGGCGACCATCGATCCGACGATGCCGATCGCGAGATCGCGGCCCGGATTCTTGGTTTCCTCCGCCGCAGTCGAAATCGCATCGAAGCCGTAGAAAGCGAAGAAGATGATCGCGGCGGCCGCCATCACCCCGCGCGCGACGACGACGCCGTCGGGGCCGACCTCCGCCGATTTGGCGAAGCCGAACGGCATGAACGGGTGGAGGTTCGCCGCATCGAAATGGGGCAGCGCAACGACGACGAACAGCGCCAGCGCGAGCATCTTGACGACGACGAGGACGGCGTTGAGCGTCGCGCTTTCCTTGGTGCCGAGGCTCAATAGCCCGGCGACGACGGCGATGATGAAGATCGCGGGCGCGTTGATGATTCCGCCGAGCGGTGGCCCCTGCGTCAGGCTGTGAGGGAAGCCCAGCCCTTCGAGCAGCGGCGCGGCATAGCCCGACCAGCCGACCGCGACGGTCGAGACGACGAGCGAATATTCGAGCATCAGCGACCAGCCAATGACCCAGGCGATTATCTCCCCCAATACGACATAGCTATAGGTATAGGCGCTGCCCGAGGCGGGGATCATCGTCGACATTTCGGCGTAACACAGCGCGGCGCACGAACAGATCGCACCGGCGATGACAAAGCTGAGGATGACGGCCGGCCCGGCACGATCGGCCCCGACGCCGATCAGCGTGAGGATACCTGTGCCGACGATCGCGCCCACCCCAAGCGCGACGAGGTGGGGCCAGGACAAGGTCCGGGCCAGTTGGTCTTCGGGCGCCACTGGCGAGATGATTTTTCTGCGGAATAATGTAGACATGAACGCGCCCGTAACAAATTTGGCGCGCCGCGGCAAAAACCGCGTCAGAAACGGTGCGAAATTCCCGCATAAAGCTGCGCATCGGGGGTATCGCGATTGAGCCCGGCGCCGCCGAAAATGTCGAACTGCGTATCGGGCGTCGCCATATAGGCGAATGACAGTGCTGCGATCGTCTGCGTCGTGTGACCAGCGGGGTCGTTATCGCGCACCGCCTGAAATTCGCCCGTCGCGGTGAGCGATCCGGTCAATGCATAGGACAGCCCCACCGCCGTGCTATACGCCAGATGGCGGCCATCGCCGTCACTATCGACCTCGACATCGATTTCGGGTGTCATCGCCAGCCCAAATTTGTCGGTGAGGCTGTACGACATCGGCAGCAGCACCCCCGCACCCCAGTCGCCCGACCCGATCGGGGTGCGCCCGACCGGTAGCGTGACATAAGGCAGGATCGCGACGGCGAACGATCCGCCATTGTCGGGATCGCTCAACAACGTCTTCAAGCCAAGCGTCACGTCACCAACCCGGTTGGCGGTCGATATGCTGCCGGGATTGCGCGTGCGGCTGCGCCCGAACGGGGTCCAGCCGACTTGCGCCTCGACCCGGTCGGTCAACCCCAGCCTAACCGCCGTATCGCCAATCAAAACCGTGTCGCTGCGTGTCGCGCCGCTGTCATCGCGCGTCCAGTCGACGATCGCGCTTTCGACCGATACGCGCCCCGGTGCCAAGATGCACGGCGGCGTGTTGATTCCCGGACGTTCGGTGCAATAATTGCCATCCTGCGCCCGCACGATGGTCGGTGCGGCTGCAACGGCAATGGCGGCGATACCCGACCAATAGAGTGATGTCACCTAAGTCTCACAAAGGTCGGCGCGTGATCGCTGGCCTTTTCGCGCCCGCGATAGTCCTTGTCGACATCCGCGTCGATGAGGCGATCGGCGACGGCGGGGCTGAGCAGCAAATGGTCGATCCGGAACCCCGCATCACGCTGCCACGCGCCCGCCTGATAATCCCAGAACGTCCAGACACCGCCTTTGGGGTGGCGCGTGCGCAACGCATCGGTCCACCCTTGCGAGACCAGTGCGCGATAGCCTGCGCGGCTTTCGGGCTGCATCAGCGCATCGGCCTGCATCGCGCGGACCGAATGGGTGTCGTCGTCATTGGGGATGACGTTGTAATCGCCCGCCAGAATCGCGGGAATTTCCTCCGCCAGAATGTCGCGCGCGCGCGCCGCGAGCCGATCGATCCAGCGTAGCTTGTAATCGAATTTCGGCCCCGGCTGCGGATTGCCATTGGGCAGATAGATCGACGCAACCACCAGCCCGTCGACTTCGCACTCCAGATAGCGGCTTTGTTCGTCCTCGGGTTCGCCCGCCAGCCCGCGTTGGCGTTCGACCGGTGTCCTGCCCTTCGCCAGCACCGCGACCCCGTTCCAGCTTTTCTGACCGTGCCAGACCGCGCCATAGCCCACCGCCTCGATATCGGCGATCGGGAAGCCGTCATCGACCGACTTCACTTCCTGCAGACAGACAATGTCGGGCTGCGCCTCGGTGAGATATTCGACCAGTCGCGGTAGCCGCGCCTTGATCCCGTTCACATTATACGTGACGATCTTCACCTAGATTGCAAAGCTCGTGCCGCAGCCGCATCCGCTGGCCGCATTGGGGTTTTCCACGCGAAACGCCGCGCCGCCGAGCGATTCGACATAATCGACCTGGCATCCGCGGACGAGATCCAGGCTGATACTGTCGACGACCAGCCGGACGCCGTCGGTTTCCGCAACGCTGTCGTCGCTGTCGGGCGCGTCGGCAAATCCGAATTTATACTGGAATCCAGAACAGCCGCCGCCGTCGACGGACAGACGCAGGATGGCGGGTTTGTTCTGCTTCGCCGCAATCGTCGCGACACGCGCGGCGGCGGCTGGAGTCAAAGCGATGTCGGGAGCGATAGTGGCCATGATTCACAGATAGGCGCGTGATGCCGTGCGAACAACCGCAACGACGCGGCACCGAATGCGAACACCGCCGAACGCCGCGCGACGATCGGTCAATCCTGCGATGCAGGCCCATCGGTCGACACCGGGATCGCATGAACCGAGCGATCCTGCGCGGCGAGCAGATAATCGGCGGTCGTCAGGAACGGCACCGGATTGACCGCATGGCCGTCGATGCGCACCTCATAGTGAAGATGCGGCCCCGTCGAGCGCCCGGTCGATCCCATCAACGCGATCAGCTGGCCACGGCGGACCCTGGCACCGTCAGCGACGAGGATCTTCGACAGATGGCCGTAGCGCGTCTGGATGCCCTTGCCATGATCAAGCTCGACAAGGTTGCCATAACCGCCCGCGCGGCCCGCGCGATCGACGGTGCCATCGGCGGTCGCATAGATCGGCGTGCCGGTCGGGCCGGGAATGTCGACGCCCGCATGCATCGCCGCCGTCCCGCGGAACGGATCGGAACGGATCCCGAAATTGCTGGTGAACTGAAGATCCGCGACCGGATGGACCGACGGGATCGCGATCGTGCCCTGCTGAAGCGTGTCGAGCTTTTTCCAGGTCTGGAACAGCGTGCGGAACTGCGCATCGGCCTTGAGGTCGGCGGTCGCCTCGGCACTGTCGGCGGCGATCATCGGGCCGCCCATTGCCGCCCGGCTCGATTTGATCTTGCCGGCGAGGCCCAATTTGCGAATTTCCGCGGCGGTATCGGCATAGCGCTTGTCGAGCAGCTTCTGCGCGGCGGCGGCAAACGCAGTCTGACGCGCCTCTATCCTGGCGAGCGGCGCGACAACGTCTGCGGCCATCCTGTCCCTGGCGGGGTCGATCGACAGCGTCGCGAGCGCCATTTTTTGTTCGTCCCCGGTCCCCGTCAACGCCGCGGCGATCAGCGACTGACGCTGTTCGAGCCGCTGGGCGTGGATCGCGGCAAACTTGCGGATCGACGCAACGCGATGTTCCATCGTCGACACGGCACCCTGCATCGTCGCAAGCCGCGCTTCGGTCGTCGTCGGGGCGACGATCCCGGTCAGCGCCGCTGTCTGGTACGCGGCGTTCGCGACGCCATAGCCCGAAAAACCGATCGTGATCGCACCGACCATCGCGATGCCGACCTGACTCCTGGTGCCGACCGACAGGCGGCGCAGCGTCTTGCCGTCGTGGAACAGGACATCACGGGGAGTGAACAAGGAACG
>JAPKCG010000204.1 GCA_028823055.1 Sphingomonas bacterium | reverse complement strand
TGCTGCTCGTCGATGACGAACGCTCGATCCGGGAGCCGCTCGCTCAGTATCTGGGCAAGCAGGGGTTTCGCGTAACCCAGGCCGCCGACGCCGAAAGCGCGCGGACGCGCCTTGCCGCCTATGCGATCGATCTTGCGATCGTCGACATCATGATGCCGGGCGAGGACGGGCTCAGCCTATGCCGCCATATCGCCGCGACGAGCGACACGCCGGTCATTCTGCTGACTGCCAAGGCGGAGGAAACCGATCGGATCGTCGGGCTGGAGATGGGCGCGGACGATTATGTCGTGAAACCGTTTTCGCCCCGAGAACTCGCGACGCGGGTTAAGGTCGTCCTGCGCCGTCTTACTGTGGGCGGTGCGCGCCAGCATGCGCCCGAAACCGGCAGTTACGCCTTTGCGGGATGGGTGTTGAAAACCGGCGAACGCGCGCTGGTCGATCGCGAGGGCGTGTCGGTCCCATTGTCGAGCGGCGAGTATAACCTGCTATTTGCGCTCGTTACACGGCCGCGTCAGGTGCTGACGCGAGACCAGTTGCTAGATTTGACACAGGGTCGCGAAGCGGCGGCGTTCGATCGTGCGATCGACAATCAGGTCAGTCGTCTCCGCAAGAAGATCGAACCGGACATCCGCAATCCCGACATTATCAAGACCGTCTGGGGCGGTGGCTATATGCTCGCGGCGGAGGTGACGCGGCTGTGACGCGCGGGCGATGATATTGTGGCCGCGCAGCCTAGCAGGCCAGATGGCGCTTCTCGTCGCGCTCGGACTATTCGTGGCGCAGGCGATCAACTTCGGGCTTCTGCTGCGCGAGCGTCGCGCCTTTCTGGTCGAACAGGTTGCGGGGCCGGCGATCACGCGCGTCATCGATTCGATCGAGCGAACGGCACAGGGCCGCGGGCCGGTAGCCAACCGGGGCCGCGTCCGGCGACTGCCCGACAATCCGATAACCCCCGACATGACGCCGCAACCGCGGATCGTAGGGGCACTCCGTCAAGGCCTCGGCGAAAGCGGCTATGGCTTTGGACGGATTCTGGCGGGTGTCCGTCCCATCGACCCCGCCGATCCGCCTTTTCGCGGATTGCGTGGCCGTCGCGCCGAACGGTTCGCTCATCTGGCCGACGAGATCGTCATCGCCGTCGAGCAGCCGGGCAATGGCTGGATCGTCACGCGCTCGCCCTGGCCGCGCGCCGACTTGAGCCTTGTCTGGCGTTTGATCGGGCAAACCTTGATCCTTTATGGGGTTATCTTGCTGCCCGTCTTGTGGATCGGTCGACGCATGTCGCGCCCGTTGCGCGAATTGACCCTTGCGGCCGAACGGTTCGGTCCCGGCGATGGCGGCGACCCCATTTCCGAAAGCGGTCCGCATGACGTCGCGCGGTTGATCGCCGCGTTCAATGCGTTGCGATTGCGCGTCGTCGGGATGCTCGATGAAAAGGACCGGATGCTGGGTGCGATCGGCCATGACCTGCGGACGCCGCTCGCCGCGCTACGCGTGCGCGTCGAATCGGTGGAGGACGAGACGGACCGCGCCCGCATGACCGAAACGATCGCGGAAATGAACCGGACGCTTGACGATATTCTGTCACTTGCGCGACTTGGGCGCCCTAGCGAGGCGCTCGTCGAGACCGATCTATCGGCATTGGTCGATGCCGTGGTCGAGGATTTCCGCGATCTTTCGGCCAACGTCGTTTTCATCGAGGCTGACAGATTGCCAGTTCGCCTCCGCCCCTCTCTCATGCGTCGCGCAATCCGAAATCTGATCGAGAATGCCATCAAATATGGTCGCTGCGCCGAGGTGAGTGTCGTCGCCGACGGTGCGCAGGTCGACATCAACGTCGCAGATCAAGGGCCAGGTATCCCGGAGGACCGGATGGCGATCGTATTCGATGCCTTTACTCGCCTCGAAACGTCACGCAATCGCGAAACGGGCGGCATCGGCCTGGGTCTGGCGTTGGCACGCGCCATCGTGCGCGAGGCTGGAGGAGATGTATTGCTCGCCAACGGTGTCAATGGCGGCCTGATCGCGACGATCCGTTTGCCGCGACGGCGCTAATCAATCGGCGTCGCCACGTTGGCGCATCGCCTCCTCCCCCGCAGCGACCAGTCTACGGCCCGTTTCGACGGCGGCTTCGCCAGTCATCGCGACCGCGACGCCATTTGGGCCGTCGAGGATCACCGCACCGTCTTCTGCCGCGGCAACACCGGGCTTTTGCTCCAACACCGTGATGCCGAATTTAGGCATGATCGCTACTCCTACGCTGCAACAGGATCGCCATAGAGATAATTAGGCTCAAACTCGCCGACCCGCCCGAGCCGCGCGATGTCATGGATTTCGACTTCGCCATTGCGAAACGACATCAACCCCTCCTCTCGCAACCGCCGCAATGTGCGGTTGACGTGAACGCCGGTAAGCCCCGTCGCCTCGGCAAGGTCCGCTTGGGTCAGGGGCAGCGAAAACCGATGATCGTCAGCCTGACCGATCATCGCCAGTCGCGCGTCGATCTCGCAAAAGAAGTGCGCAACCCGACCGAGAGCGCCAAGCCGCCCGAGGCGGAAAATCCATTCGCGGTGCATAGCGGAATCGAGCAACGTCGAATACCACAGCATCCGCATCAGATGTGGTCGATCACGACCAAGCGCGGCCAGCGTATCGTGCTGAAAAATCCCGATCTCCGCCACTCCCAGTGTCGCGACGTCATGATCGAGCCGCTTCATGGGAAACGCGTGGAGATCGACGAAGTCACCGGGGACGTGGACCGCGACGAGCTGCCGATGGCCCTCCCGATCGTCCATATAGCGACAAATATAGCCTGAAATCAGATAAGTGCTGACATTTACCAACTCATCTCGATGGACGATGATTTGTCGCGGCTCGACCGTGCGACGATAATCCATCGCGTCATCGAGCGCCAGACGCTCGTCTTCAGACATTCGGTCGCGGCCGCGCCCGCAAAGAAACAGGCGCGTTACTAAGGATGGAGTACTGTCCTCAAGCTCGGTGACGAGCGGACGGGGATAGGAAGCGAGACGATCGACCATAAGCTTTACAATGTGATTGGAACACGTTGGTTCCACATGCGCAATGAAGTGATCGTATCGTTGTCAGCCGCGAGCAAGGTCATGGTGCCCCCGAGAGGACTTGAACCTCCGGCCTGCGGTTTAGGAAACCGTCGCTCTATCCAGCTGAGCTACGGGGGCAGTGAAATGCGATTACGCGGCGGCCGTCGACGGGTCAATTGCAGCCGACCCGACCGTCGGTTTTAAGCGTGGGAGCGAGCGATCAGTGACTTGTCCCAGGCGGAACGACAGGCAACGGCAGCGCAACTAACCGAACGCCGTCATCGACTAACCGTTTGGCATCCGTCGGACTGGCCACGCCGTGAATTGGACTGGCCTCTTCCTCACCGGCGTGCATCGCGCGGGCGCGAGCCGGAAATGCATCTCCGACCCATTTCGATCCGGCCAACGCCCTCGCCTGTGCCAGCGCAAGCTGTTGCAGCACTGTCTTGGCCTTCCGCGTCTGCTGATCGCCCATACGGTTGCCTTTGGCGGCAACTGCCGGAGCCATCGCCGCCTTGGCGATATCGGTGTCGCCGCAGATCGGGCAAACAATGCGACCCGCTTCCCGCTGATCCGCAAATGCCACGCTGGACGCGAACCAAGCCTCGAAAACATGGTCGCCACGACATTTGAGATCAAATACGATCACGCGCGAACGATATCGGGTATCGGACGCCGATGCGTCAGCACCGGTATCCGGGCTCGCACATCGGCGACAAGCATGGGATTGATCTCAGCGATGCCAAGCCCGGGTTCGTCGCCCATATCGAGCACCACTTCCCCCCACGGATCGACGACGAGCGAATGGCCATAGGTCGCACGTCCATCGGCATGGATACCCGTCTGCGCTGCCGCGACGACATAGCTTGCCGATTCGATCGCGCGGGCACGCAGCAGGACGTGCCAGTGTGCCCGACCTGTGGGCCGCGTAAACGCCGCCGGGATCGATAACAGCGTGGCGCCCGCCATCGATAGTCCAGCATAAAGCGCAGCGAAGCGGAGATCGTAACAGATAGACATCCCGATGGCGCCGACGGGCGTGTCGACGACGCTGGCGCTGGTCCCGCCGGCATATGCATTCGATTCCCGCCAGGTTTCGCCGGTTGGCAGATCGACGTCGAAAAGATGAAGTTTATCGTACCGGGCGCGAATATTGCCATCGGAATCGATGACAAAACCGCGATTGAACCAGCGGTCGCCTTCTCCCTTGAGCGCCAGCGAACCCAGATGGACCCATATTCCATGTTTACGAGCCGCCTCACGAACAGCGGCCAACACGACATCGTCCCGTTCAAAAGAAATCACATCGGCTGCTCGCACCCGATCGCGGTCGAGGAGCCCCGACATTTCCGGCGTGTAGACCATCGCCGCGCCTGAGGATGCGGCCTGCTCGACACCCTCCGAAATTGTCGCTGCATTGACCGCGGGGTCAATCCCGCTGGTCATCTGCAACACGCCGATCTTCATTGGTCGATCAGCGGCTGCAGCTCCCCGCGCGCATCAAGCGCCGCCAGATCGTCCGATCCCCCGATATGACGCCCGTCGATGAAAATCTGCGGCACCGTCATTCTTCCGGTCGAACGATCGATCATCTCCGCGCGCTTGGGGCCACCCATCGTGATGTCATATTCCTCGAACGCGACGGCCTTGCTTTCGAACAAACGCTTCGCCCGCGTGCAATAAGGGCAGAATGCTTTGGTATAGATTTCGACTTTTGCCATATGATTTAGGTGCGATCTCAACCCTGGCTTGTCAATGCGACACGATGTCTGTCGAAACGTCACCGTCGCCATCGATGACTCGCGCCCAGCACGCTATCGTCACTTTGACTGCACCGGCATTCAACAGCGCCAAGGTGCAGGCATTGGCGGTCGCGCCGCTTGTGAACACGTCGTCGACCAGCACGATATGGCGTCCGGCCACCGCGGCGCGATCGATGACGCGAAAGGCGCCGGCGACGGTGCGTTGACGTTGACGCCCGTTGACCCCTTTCAACGCGGCAGTCCGGCGTATGCGTATCAAGGCGGTGAAATCGACGGGCAGCCCGGTTCGTTTTGCCACGGCGCGGGCGATGAGCAGCGCTTGATTATATCCCCGCGTCCAAAGCCGCGATCGATGCAGCGGAACGGGAATAAGCAAGTCGGCATCGACCGGCAGCGTGCGGGCCATCATCATTGCCATCGTCGCCGCAACCCCGATCCGCCCCCCATATTTCAGCTTGAGCGCGAGCCGCCGGGCAACCGCGCCATAAGCAACCGCTGCCCGCACACCACCGTGCCGGGGTGCGCTTGCGAGGCAAACACCACAAAGCGCGCCTTCCCCACGGTCGAACTCGAACGGCAAATTGCACGCCGCGCACCAAGGCGGCGCGAGGAAGCGCAATGCCTGCCAACACTCCATGCAAAATCGATGGTCGCGCTCGACCGGCACGGCACAACCGGGGCAGCGCGGGGGCAAGGCCAGAGACACGACCGATTTCATGCTGTCGACCCAGAAGTTCACGCATTGCTTGTCGACTGCGGCGACGCAAGGCACAAGCGCTGCGATGACTGCGCCTCAGGATATATTCGATCGGTCGGCGCGGCGACGTCGCCGGAATGTCGCCGCGCCGAACTTTACCCCCCATGACTTTCTGCGCGCGACGATGCTCGACGGAATCGCCG
>JAPKCG010000203.1 GCA_028823055.1 Sphingomonas bacterium | reverse complement strand
TACAGGCTCCACCTTCTCAGGAGTTGGAGCCTCCAGCAAACCCGGCGCGGTTCAGTGAGCTCTTCCTTCAGCGCCAGCGTCGCCTGCGTCGACTCCTCCTGAAACGCCGCCATGAAGCGGTGGACCGTCGCCAACTCCGCTGGCGAGAAACGACGATAGGGCTGCTCGAGCCGCTCGCTGGTAGACCGGAAACGATCGAACAACTCCAAGGCTCGACTTCCGATCAGCGTGATTAGGACGCGTCGACGGTCGTCGGGATCGAACTCACGCGTCACGATTCCGGCATCGATCAGCCGATTCACGAGCGTCGTCACCGATCCGCTGGTCAAACCGAGCCGCGCGCCGATCTCTCCTGCTGACTGCGGCCCCCCCAAAAATAACAGTTCGAATGCGCGGATGTTTGATGTGGGCATCCCCAACGCATCAGCGATCAGTTTCGTCCGCAACAGCGATTGCGTCCCATTTCGCGGATCAATCGGCCGATCGCCACGCCATCGTCGATCGCCGGTTCCGGTCGCCCTCGGCCCAAAAGCTTCCGGCCAAGGGGGGCGCCGTGCTCAGATCTCGTCATTGTGAGCGTGCTTTGGCGTTGGCCGGTCGGAGGGATAGGGCCGTTTCATCAGCGACCTCTATCCGGGCAAGATCGACCGCCGGTCAAGTGCGGCACTCACGACGGCGGGCGAAGCGAGCTGAACGAACCGATATCGGCAATGAAAAACAGTGAGTTGGAAAGACCGTTCGTGGGCTGTCGATCGCCCGCGGCGGCTATGGCGCAGGCGGTTCTGCAGGCAGCGGCTGGCGCAGCACCGGGACGGAGGACAAGTGGAATAGCGCAACGCCGTGGGGCGGTAAGACACCGTTGACCCCATCGCCGACGAGAGGGTCAGTCGTTTGGGGAAAAGGCACCGGCACCGGCACGTTCGAATGGTTTATCACGATCGCAAAGCGCCCCGCCCGGCCAACCCTCTCCGCAATTTCGACCGCTAGCGGCAGAAGCATGGTCGCGGGCAAGTCCGCCCGGTCGATCAGCTTTTGCGTCAGTGCGGCTTGGCCGACGTCATCCAGCGACCCGCCGACATAAATGATTTCGCCCGCGCCCACCGGTCGCGCCAGCATCATCGGCTTGCCCGCAAGCCAGCCATTGGTGGTGCCATAGCGCAGGACGACGGTCGTGTCGGGTGTGGTCGGCGTCAAGGTTTCCGCCCAGGTCTCTACCATCGCAGTGCCCAGCCCGACCACGGGCACGGGCGCGTCGAGCGCATAGAAATCGTCGACACGTGCCCCCAGCAGCGCGGCGAGGGGTCCCGGTTGACGTTGCGGCCAGAGCGCATTGTCGCCATCCTTCATTCCCGACCGTGGTCCCAGCACAAGCTGGCCGCCGTTGCGCACGTACCTATCGAGCCGCGCGGCGAGCGCGGCATCGATGACATTTAGCCCGGGGGCGAGGACCAGCGCATAGCCCGTGAGGTCCGCATCGGGCGGCACGACATCGACGGTCAAACCGCGTGCGTGAAGCGGGCGATACCAAGCCTTCATCACGGCGACGGGGTCATAGTCTTTCGCGAAACGCTGTTGTTCGATCGCCCAGCGGCTATCCTGCGAATAGAGCATCGCGACGCGCGCGACGGGGATCGTGTCGGCGAGGATCGATGACACCCGTTCGAACTCGGCGGCGGTGCGCGCGATTTCGTCGTAGACGGGCATCGGTGTGCCATCCGCGCCGACCAGCGTCCCGTGGTATTGCTCCTGCCCGCCAGGCGCGCTGCGCCACTGCCAATAGAGCAGCGCATCGGCGCCATGTGCCATCGCCTGCCACGCCAGCATGCGTGTCTCGCCCGGATCGAGCGAACGGTTGTTCGCGCCCCAGTTCACATGGCCGGGCTGCGTTTCCATCACCCAGAAATTGCGTCGGAGATAGCCGCGCACGACATCGTTATGCAGCGCCAGCGCGGCCCAGTCGGGACGACCATCGGGGACATATTCGTCCCACGCGGCAAGATCGAGCCCGCGATGCACCGTCGCCTGATCGAAATGGTCATTCCACGCGGTCGAATTGGTGGTGACGAACTGGCGCGGATCGGCGTGAGCGCGGATCGCCGCCGCCTGCGCCGCGACATAATCCGCCCACAGGTGCGAGTAGAAACGCCGCGCGTCGAGCACCAGCGCGGGGTTCTGATCGCGGCCCAGCGTTAGCGGGACCTGATCGAAGCGCTGGTAGTGCTGGCTCCAATATTGAGTCGCCCAGCGCGTGTTGAGCGCCGCGATCGTGCCGTAGCGCGCGGCGAGCCAGTCGGCCCATTGTGCCTTCGCCCCGGCGTCGAAGCTTTCAAGCCCGATCTCATTGTCGATCTGCCAGCCGACGACGGCGGGGTTGTGACCATAGCGTTGCGCCAGTTCGGCGGCGATCCGCGCCGCATAGCGACGATAGGTCGCGCTCGCGACCGAGAATTGGCGGCGTTCGCCATGGCCCTGAACGGTGCCGTCCTCATCGACGCGCCGGACATCGGCATGCGTCTCGGTCAGCCAGATCGGGGGTGCGGCGGTGGGCGTGCCGATGACCACGCGCAATCCGTGGCGGGAGGCGGCGGCGATCGCGCGGTCGAGCCAGGCGAAATCGAACGCGCCATCCGTCGGCTCCATCCGCGCCCAGGCGAATTCGCCGACTCGGACTATCGACAGATGTGCCTGCGCCATCAGCGCCAGATCTGCCTCCCACCGCGCCTCTGGCCATTGCTCGGGATACCAGGAACTGCCGATCGATAGCGGCCGGACCTTGAACGGCGCGGGTTCGGCAGGGGCTTCTGGGCGCGCCGCAACGGCGGCGGGCAGTGCGAGTGACAGCGACAGCGCCAGCGCCGCGACGAACCGCCGCATGGCTATTTCACCGCGTCGGCGGCGGGGCGCTTGCCCGTCGCAACCCACCCGCGCAGCGCTTCCCACGCGGCCTTGGTCTGATCGGGGGTGAAGCCGCAATGCGTATAGGCTTGCGCTCCCCCGACCGGTAGCGGTGCGCGCAGCGGCGCGACGGGATATTCGGCTAGGTTGGCACTGTGCCCAGCCTTTGCGACGGTTTCCTTCAGCGCGGTTTCCTGTGCGTAGGGGACTAGCGAGTCGATCCGGTTGTGCATCGTGACCAAGGGATCGGTGATCCGCCCCGTCGCCTCATGCCAGCGCGTCAGATAGGCGAGCGCGGCGGGGGATGCGGCAATCCGCTGAATCCCCTTGTTGAGCGCGGCGGCCTCGGCGGGGGTCATTGTCGGGCTCGCATACACTTTGCCGATATTGCCATAGGGCTGGCCGCCGGTGGTCGCTGCCATGTCGTCCGCGCCGAGCGCTGCGGTGAGCAGCGGAAAGGCGAGCGAGCCCGGATCGACCTCGAAACCCCCAATCGCCGCGACCTGCGCGACGATCCGCGCTTCCTTGCCGCGCGAGTCCTTCTCGGCGGCGGCATAGAGCGCGAGAATCGGCGTCACGACTTTGGTCAGTTGCGCCCAGCCATAAGCCTTCGGATCGCCGTCGAAGCCCGCGGGTGGCACCGACGAGATGGCGGAACGGCGGATGTCCTGATTGCCCGGGATCGCATAGGGAGTGTTCCTGGTCAGGTAATTATACGCCGCCCGCATGTCATAGAGCTGGCCGAGCAGTGTCGACCAACTGTCGACGACGCCGCACCGCGCCAGACCGCCGACGAACGCGCCGGGATAGGTTTCGAGCAGGGTCACCACGATGCCGCCGCCCATCGAATCGCCTGCGGCATAGACGCCGTGCGCGCCCATCTTCACCAGAAAATCACGCAGGCGTTTGGTGTTGAGCGTTCCCGTTTCGACGCCCAGCCCGTCCTTCTCATAGGCGCTGTGCCCGGCGGCGACGCCGTCCTTATAGGCAAGTGCGATCAGTCCGCCCCCGACCTTGTCCCCGACCGGGTCCGCCGACACCGCGATCGGGGTGCCGGGCGTCGAATAGCCATGGGCGTAGACGAGTGCGTCGCCGGCCCACCCTTCGGGGAAGGCTACCACAAACTGATCGCCCTCCAGCTTACCGTCGAGCGTGATCCCGCCATCGGGGGCGGGGCGGGTCGTCACCTCGGTCGCGCCGAGCGCGCGAGCTTTGGCGACAAGCGCGATCTGCGCGGGCGTCAGCGCGGGCGCAGGCGCGGCAGGCCGCGGGTCCAGGATGGCGGGTTGTTGCGCCCGCGCAGTGACCGGGGTCGCGAAGGTGGGGACGGCCAGCGCGGCGAGCATCAGGCGGCGATATGACATCAATGTCCTTTCGGTGGTTTTGCGTGGCCCAGATGCGCGTCGAAGAAGCGCGCGATCGTGGCGAAGGCCTCGGTCGATTCCGGCATGTCGGGCCACACGAAAAATGCGTGCGGCAGGCCGTCGAACAATTGCAACTCGCTCGCCACCCCGGCGGCAGCGAGGCGGCGGTGCGCCAGCGTCAGCGCGCTGACCGCGAAATCGCGACCGCCCGCCAGCAACAGCGTCGGCGGCATCGCGCGCGTTTCCTCAATAGAGGCGAGTGGATAGGCGCGCGGGTCGCTGACCGGCACGCCATCCATGTACGATACCGGCAAGATCGTCGGCAGCGCCGCGACGGGTGGCGGGGTGCCGCCGGTCACCGCGGGCGCAACAAAGGGACTGTCCCCCGAATAGGCCGCGCCGGTGCCGCAAAACGTCCCGATCGCGCCCGGGCGGGGAAGCTTTTCGTGACGGATCCACGCGGTTGCCTGCGCCGTGATGATGCCGCCTGCCGAACAGCCATAGATACCGATATTGGCGGCGGGATAGCGGTTCAGCAGCGCGCGATAGACCGCGGTGACATCCTGCGACGCGGCGGGATACCGATGTTCGGGGGCGCGGCGATAATCGACCGTTACGACGCGTACCCGCATCGTCGCGGCGATGGGAACCGCCTCGACCAGTGCGCCGCTGCCCGCGCCCCACATGAACGCGCCGCCATGCACGTTGATCAGCACGCGATTCGCATTGCCAGGCGCAATTCCCGCGACGGGATCGACGACATCGACGTCGACTCCGCCCATATTTTCACGGTGTTCGGTGGTCTGAAAATGACGGCGCATCTCGGTCAGCCGCCGGTCGTTCCAGTCCTTGTAGAAGGCGCGGCGCGCGGTGAGGTCGTTCGCGATATTGGCAGGCGCGGTTTCGGTCTTCATCTTTTCGAGAACGCCGCGCGCTTCGCCACTCAACTGGTTGGAGGGTGGCAAATTGAACGTCGGCACGGCGACCTGTTGCGCGGCCAGAGGGCCGGCGGCGAGTCCCGCCAGCGCGAGCATCAGGACGGGGGCGGATTTCATCGGTCGGTCTCCAGATGACGGCGCAGGAACCGCGCCATGTCGGTGAAAGCGGCGTCGCTTTCCGGCGCCTCGATATAACCCCAAAAGGCGTGTGGGAGCCCATCGTACAGCGTCAGCCGGGCGTCGACACCGGCATCGCTCAGCGCCCGACAGAAATCCGCCGTAGCGCTAAGCAAGAAATCGCGTGTGCTCGTCACGCACATCGTCGGCGGCCAGCCGTCGAGCGGGCCGCGTCGGGGCGAAATTGCCGGGTCGGTCAGCGGCGTCGGCCCGGCATAGGCGGCGGCCAACGCGCGCGATGCCGCCGCGCCATTGTCGAGGAACAGGTCTGCGCTGTCGCCCGGGCGCGACAGGTCCGCGCTGCCCGAAAAGAAGCCGAGCGCGACGGGGGGTGGCAAGCTTTCCCGCATGATCCGCGCGATCAGTTCAGC
>JAPKCG010000202.1 GCA_028823055.1 Sphingomonas bacterium | reverse complement strand
ATATGCGCGGGCAAGCGATATTCGCCGGTCTTGATCGGCTCCCCGGATCCGAACACCCGCGCGAACAGGCGAAAACGGGTGGCGGATTTGATTGCGCCCACCTCTTCCAACTGCGTCGCGGCCCCCGACAGGCTGGTGCCGTCCCTGATCTGCACCGTCAGGATCCTGGCTGCCGGTCCGGCGCCGCCCCAGCTCTGAACGATACCGAAAAGAACCGCGAGCATCGCGAGCCCCGCGATCAGCCCGAAACAGCCGAGTTTGCGCACGGGCGTTCAGACCGCCTTCATGATCAGCGACGCGTTCGTGCCGCCGAACCCGAAACTGTTGTTGAGCACTGCCTTCACCGAGCGTTTCTTGGCGGTATGCGGCACCAGGTCGACGCCCTCACACCCCTCATCCGGATTGTCGAGATTGAGTGTCGGCGGCACGATCTGGTCGCGCAGCGCGAGGATACAGAAGATCGCCTCGACCGCGCCCGCACCGCCGAGCAAATGCCCGATCGCCGACTTGGTCGAACTCATCGACACGGTCTCGATCGCATCGCCGAACAAGCGGCGCACCGCGCCAAGTTCGATCGTGTCGGCCATCGTCGATGTGCCGTGTGCGTTGATATAATCGATATCGGCGGGAACCATGCCCGCCTTTTTCAGCGCCATTTCCATCGATCGATACGCCCCGAAGCCATCGGGATGCGGTGCGGTCACGTGATAGGCATCACCCGACAATCCGTAACCGACGACCTCGGCATAGATTTTTGCGCCCCGCGCCTTTGCATGCTCATATTCCTCAAGGCAAACGACGCCAGCACCTTCACCCATGACGAAGCCATCGCGGTCGCGATCATAGGGACGGCTTGCTTCTTCAGGGCGATCGTTATAGGCGCAGTTGAGCGCCCGCGCCTGCGCGAACCCGGCGATCCCGATCGGGCACACGGTGCTTTCCGCACCGCCCGCCAGCATGATATCCGCATCGTCGTCACGGATCATCCGCGCGGCATCGCCGATCGAATGCGCGCCCGTCGAACAGGCGGTGACGACCGCATGGTTCGGCCCCATCAGGCCGTATTTGATCGATACCTGACCCGAGATCAGATTGATCAGCCGGCCATGAACGAAGTGCGGCGATACGCGCGACGGGCCCTTTTCCGCCAGCACCAGCGATTCGCTTTCGATGCCGGGTAATCCGCCGATGCCCGATCCGATCGAGCAGCCCGCGCGCAGCCGCGTGGCGTCATCCATGTCGATCAGGCCCGCATCCTCGAGCGCCTGCCCCGCGGCATCGATGCCATAGACGATGAAGGGGTCGACCTGCCGCTGGACCTTGTGATCGACGCGCTTGTTGGGATCGAAACCATAGGGATGGTCCGCGGGCTTTATTTCGCAGGCGATCTGGCATTTCTGGTCGCTCGCATCAAAGCGCGTGATCGGGCCAGCGCCCGATTTACTCGCCAGGATGTTGGCCCATGCCGTCTCGACGTCCGCGCCGAGCGGCGTCACCAAACCCAATCCGGTTACGACAACGCGCCGCATACCACATCTCCATATGTTCAGGCGTCCAACGCCATAACGAAACGGCCCCCCGCCCTCTTAACCGGGGACGGGGAGCCGTTCAAATCATCGCCCGGTTACCGAACCGGCCCGGGCACGAGCGAAGGCTCAGCCCTTATGCTCGTCGATATAGGTGATCGCGTCCTTGACGGTCGTGATCTTCTCGGCGGCATCGTCCGGAATTTCCACGCCGAATTCTTCCTCGAACGCCATGACGAGCTCAACGATGTCGAGGCTGTCGGCACCCAGATCGTCGATGAAGCTCGCATCTTCGGTCACCTTGTCGGCTTCGACGCCGAGATGCTCGACGACGATTTTCTTCACGCGGTCCGCGGTCTCGCTCATGTTCTTTCCCTCTTTCGATTGGGGGTTTGCAAATTCCTGAACGCACGTAGAACGGGGTCGGCGTCGGCGCAAGGGCGGCGGGTCAGATCATTGCCATTCCGCCGTTGACGTGGATCGTCTGGCCGGTCACATAATTTGCTTCGCGGCTGGCGAGATAGGCGACGGCAGCACCGACATCTTCGCCCGTACCGAGTGTGCCCGACGGGATCCGCGCGGTCAGCGCCGCTTTTTGCGCATCGGGCAGCGCATCGGTCATCGCCGACCGAATAAATCCGGGCGCAACACAATTGATGGTGACGCCGCGGCTGCCCAGTTCCTGCGCCAGCGCCTTCGACATGCCGACCAGCCCCGCCTTCGATGCGGCATAATTTGCCTGTCCGGGATTACCCGTCGCGCCGACGACCGAAGTGATCGAGATCATCCGCCCGAACCGCGCCTTCATCATCGGCTTGGCCGCCGCACGCATGAGCCGGAATGCCGCCTCCAGATTGACGCGGATGACGGTATCCCACTCCTCATCCTTCATCCGCATCGTCAGATTGTCGCGTGTCACGCCGGCATTGTTGACGAGGATGTCGAGCTTCCCATCCAGCGCCTCGACCGCCCGGGGCACCAGCGCATCGACCGCCGCACCGTCCGACAGATCGCAGGGCAGCGCGACATGGTCGCCGCCGAGACTGGCCCGAAATGCCTCAAGCTTGTCGCCATTCGACCCGGATACGGCAAGCCGCGCACCCTGCCCCGCCAATGCGTGGGCAATCGCCGACCCGATACCCCCGCTAGCGCCGGTGACGAGCGCGGTCATGCCTGAAAGATCGAACATTCTATTCCTTTCCTGAAATCATCCCGTGGGTTTCGGTCGACCCGCTCAAAGCACTTTCACCAGCGCCTCAATGTCGTCCATCGACACGATGCTCATTACTTCGACATCGGGCGCGATGCGCTTGACCATCGGGCCGAGAACCTTGCCGCCGAATTCGACGAAATGGGTGACGCCCGCTTCCGCCATCGCCAGCACCGATTCGCGCCAACGGACCATGCCCGTGACCTGCGCGACCAGCGCGGCGCGGATCGCGCCCGGATCGGCGATCGCCACCGCATCGACGTTGCAGAACAACGGCACAAACGGTGCGGCGATCGTCGCCTCGGCCAGCGCGGTGTCCATCGCATCCGCGGCATCCTGCATCAGCGGACAATGAAACGGTGCGGAAACGGGCAGCAAGACGGCGCGCTTCGCTCCCATTTCCTTGGCCAGACCCACTGCACGCTCGATTGCGGCGCGATGGCCGGAAATCACGACCTGGGAGGGGTCGTCGTCGTTGGCGACGGTGCAGACGAGTTCGCCGCCCCCCTCCGCCAGAATCGAATCGCGCGCCGCGCCGGCAATCGCCTGAGCCTTGTCGATGTCCGCGCCCAGCAATGCCGCCATCGCGCCCTCACCCACCGGCACGGCCGCCTGCATCGCCCGCCCGCGCCGTTTGAGCAGTCGCGCGGTCGTCGACAGGTCGAACGCCCCCGCTGCACAGAGCGCGCTATATTCGCCGAGGCTGTGTCCCGCGACATAATCGGCCTTGTCCGCCAGCCGAATGCCCGCCTCTTTTTCCAGCACGCGCAATGTCGCGATCGCATTTGCCATGATCGCTGGCTGCGCATTTTCGGTGAGCGTCAGGTCGTCCTGCGGCCCGTCGACCATGATCCGGTACAGTTTTTGCCCCAGCGCATCGTCGACTTCCTCGAACGTCTCGCGCGCGACGGGGCTGGCGGCGGTCAGCGCTGCGCCCATGCCGACCGACTGGCTGCCCTGACCGGGGAAGATGAAAGCTCGCATCAAATCTCTCCACTCGAATTCGTTGCGTGGGCCTAGGCCAGCCACGCTGGCGAAGGCAACATGAACGAAGCGCGCGCGGTTGCGACAAAGCGCGACCATTTCGCCCGATCCGCGACAATCCTGGGCGACAGGCGGTCCCTAGATATGTCCTCGACGCCGGATGTTGGCGCCGGAAATAACGGGAGATTTTCCATGAAGAAGTTCATCATGACCGCCCTGGCCACCACGCTGATGATCAGCCCGCTCGCCTTGTCGGCGGCAGAGGCCGCGCCCCAGCGCCAGACCAAGACGATCAAATACGATAACAATGGTCGCAAGATCGTGACCACGCGGACAGTAAAGCGTACACCCGCCAATCGCAGCTGGCACCAGGGGGAGCGGTTCGACCGCCGCTACGCCACGAATTATCGTACCGTCAGCAACTATCGCGCCTATCGTTTGAACGCCCCCGCGCGCGGTCAGCATTGGGTCCGCTCGGGGCGCGATGCCCTCCTGCTCAACGGTCACGGTACCGTGATCGCGGTTCGGACCCGCGCGTTCTGATCGATAGCGCTTGTACCTTGCCTTTGGCCGTGAAACCGGTATGGAGCGCATAGCACGGGGCGGAAGGCGCAAGCTTTCCGCCCCTGAGCTGTTGAAATGACGACGACAGCCGGAGGGGCATGGCATGGGGCCATGTCAGCGATCGGCCAATGAAGGAAGCAGCATGGCTCTATACGAGCACGTGTTCCTTGCGCGCCAGGATCTGGCACAGGCGCAAGTGGACGCGCTGGCGGAAGCCGCCACCAAGATCATCGAGGACAATGAGGGCAAGGTCGTCAAGACCGAGACCTGGGGCCTGCGTAGCCTCGCCTACAAGATCGCAAAGAATCGCAAGGCGCATTACGTCATGCTCGAAATCGACGCACCTGGTGCGGTCGTCGCCGAGCTGGAGCGCCAGACCCAGATCAACGAGGACGTGATCCGCTACATGACCGTCAAGGTCGACGAGCTGGAACAGGGCCCGACCGTGATGATGCGCAAGCAGGAGCGCGATCGTGAGCGTCGTAGCGACCGTGACGGCGGTGGCCGTGGCGATCGCCCCGATCGTGGCCCGCGCCGCGACCGCGATGAGGGAGACAACAACTAATGGCTCGTCCGTTTTTCCGCCGCCGCAAGTCCTGCCCGTTTTCGGCCAAGGATGCCCCCCGGATCGATTACAAGGACGTCCGGCTGCTTCAGGGCTTCGTGTCCGAACGTGGCAAGATCGTCCCTTCGCGCATTACCAGCGTGAGTGCGAAGAAGCAGCGCGAACTGGCCCAGGCCATCAAGCGCGCGCGTCATCTGGGCCTGCTGCCCTACGTCGTTAAGTAAGGAGTCCGAAACATGGACGTCATTTTGCTAGAACGCGTCGAGAAGCTCGGCGCCATCGGCGACGTAGTGAAGGTCAAGGACGGGTACGCCCGCAACTTCCTGCTGCCGAACAAGAAAGCGCTTCGCTCGAACGAAGCCAACCGCAAGGTGTTCGAATCGAACCGTGCGCGGATCGAGGCGGACAACGCCGCCAAGCGCGCGGATGCCGAAAAGGACGCGGGCAGCTTCAAGGATGCGAGCATCACGCTGATCCGTCAGTCGTCGAATGCCGGCCAGCTTTACGGTTCGGTCGCGGTGCGCGACATCATCGACGCGCTTGAGGCCGATGGTCATAAGGTGTCGAGGAGCCAGGTCGTCCTCGACAAACCGATCAAGTCGATCGGTCTTTACGACGTCAAGGTCGCACTGCACCCCGAAGTGTCGGTGATGGTCAAGGTCAACGTCGCACGCTCGCCTGAAGAGGCTGAGATGCAGGCGGAAGGCGTCGACGTCATGGCAGCGATGTTCGAGGAAAGCCGTGACGAAAGCGGTTTCGTCGAGAAATACGACGCCAACGCCGAGCCGGGCACGATCCTCGATGAGGACGAACCCCGTGCAGAGCGCGCCGAAAATGCGGTCGATGCCGCCGAAGCGCGCGACGCCTGATCGTTTCGATCTTGCAGACGCATAGAAAGGCCGCCCGGAGTGATCCGGGCGGCCTTTTTTGTTTGGTTAGCGCGTTGGAGATCGGACGGTGGCC
>JAPKCG010000201.1 GCA_028823055.1 Sphingomonas bacterium | reverse complement strand
TACATCGACGCCTTCACCCCGCGCGTGAACGGCGCGAAGCCCGGCAGGCCGGGGTCGGTCGTGACGTCGGCATCGGTATAGAGCGGCTTGACGGTGATGCCCTCGGGCGTCGGCCATGTCAGGTCGCGGCCCTTGGCTTCCTTTGTGGCGGCGGCCTGCCAGTCGGTGAGCGTCGGCTTGTCGGTCATCACGCGCCCTTGAACGCGGGTTTGCGCTTTTCGAGGAAAGCCATGCCCCCCTCCATCGCATCGGCACTGTCGCCCGCGATATGCTGCCCCGCCGCCTCACGTCCCAGCGCTTCGGCATAGGTGCCGTCGAGCGCGGCGGCGAGGTTGCGACGCATGACGCCGAGCGCCACGGTCGGCCCTGCCGCGAGCCGCGTCGCCAGCGTCATTGCCTCATCCATCAGCGCGGCATCGTCGACCACCTTGTAGATCAGCCCCCATTCCGCCGCCTTGGCCGCGGGAATCTTCTCGCCCAGCAGCATCATCTCGGTCGCGCGCGCCTTGCCGACCGACCGCGCGAGCATCCACGACGCGCCGCCGTCGGGGACGAGGCCGATGTTGACGAAGGCCTGGAGGAAATAGGCCGACGCGCCCGCGATAGTGAAATCGGCGGCCAGCGCGATCGAACACCCGATCCCCGCGGCCGGGCCATTCACCGCCGACACCACCGGCACCGGCAGCTCGGCAAACCGCATCATCGTCGGGTTGTAATGCCGCGTCAGTGCATTGTGTGACCCCGCGCCGCGCCCGATCGCCCCACTGCCCCGCGCCTGAAGATCGGCGCCTGAGCAAAAGGCGCGCCCCGCCCCGGTAACCAGCACCGCGCGTGCATCGCCGAGATCGTAGAGCGCCGCGCCGATCTCATCGGCCATCTGCGGCGGGCACGCATTGAGCCGCTCGGGCCGGTTCAGCGTGATCACCAGCACGTCGCCGCGCCGTTCGGTCAGGATCGTTTCGTACTCAGCCATCCGCTTATCCTCTCAGTGATCGCGCGTATCGTGATTGCTTGTGGGCGTTTCCATCAATTCGACGAGTACGCCGCCCATATCCTTGGGATGAACGAACACGATCGGCGTCCCATGCGCCCCGATCCGCGGTTCGCCCAGCACGGTCGCGCCCTTCGCCTTCAGATCGGCGACCGCTGCGCGGATATCGGCCACCTCGAAACAGACATGATGTTGCCCACCAGCCGGGTTCTTTTTCAAAAACCCCGCGATTGGCGAGCTGTCGTCATAGGGCTCGATCAGTTCGATCTGAGTGCCCTGTCCTGAGCCTGTCGAAGGGGGAGTGTCGATGAAACACACTTTCACCCCCTGCGCAGGCAGATCGAACGGTTCCCCGATCACGGTCGCGCCCATCAGATCGCGATAGGTCTCGATTGACCGCGCGATCGACGGCGTCGCGACCCCGACATGGTTGAGACGGCCGAGGGTCATGTGCGCTGTTCCATCAGAGCGGGATATTGTCATGCTTTTTCCACGGATTCTCGAGCGTCTTGTTCTTGAGCTTCCGCAAGCCCAGCGCGATACGGCGGCGGGTCGAATGCGGCATGATCACCTCGTCGATGAAGCCCTTTCTTGCCGCGACGAAGGGGTTGGCGAAGCGCGCTTCATATTCGGCGGTCTTTTCCGCAATCCCCGCGGCATCGAGCCCGCGAAAGATGATCTCGACCGCGCCCTTCGCCCCCATTACCGCGATTTCGGCGGTGGGCCAGGCATAGTTCAAATCACCGCGCAAATGCTTCGACGCCATCACGTCATACGCTCCGCCATAGGCCTTGCGCGTGATGATCGTGATCTTCGGCACCGTCGCCTCGGCATAGGCGAAGAGCAGTTTCGCACCGTGTTTGATGATGCCGTTATGCTCCTGCGCGGTGCCGGGCAGGAAGCCGGGGACATCGACGAAGGTCACGATCGGAATGTCAAACGCATCGCAGAAGCGCACGAATCGCGCCGCCTTTTTCGACGAATTGATGTCCAGCACGCCCGCCAACACCATCGGCTGATTGGCGACGATGCCGATGGTCCTGCCCTCGATCCGCCCGAAGCCGGTGATAATGTTCGCGGCATGTTTGGGCTGCGTTTCAAAGAAATCGCCCTCGTCGACCGTCTTTCGGATCAGCTCGTGCATATCATAGGGCTGATTCGCGCTGGCCGGGATCAGCATGTCGAGGCTTTCCTCGATGCGGTCCCACGCATCGGCGGTGGGCCGTTCGGGCACCGGCTCGCGGTTCGACGCAGGCAGGAAATCGATAAAGTCGCGCGCGGCTAGCAGCAGTTCGATGTCGTTCTCGAACGCATTGTCGGCGACGCTGGTCTTGGTCGTATGCGTCACCGCGCCGCCCAGCGCCTCCTGCGTCACGACTTCGTTCGTCACGGTCTTCACGACGTCGGGGCCCGTGACGAACATATAGCTGCTGTCCTTCACCATGAAGATGAAGTCGGTCATCGCGGGGCTATACACCGCGCCGCCCGCGCACGGCCCCATGATGAGCGACAGCTGCGGCACGACGCCCGATGCGAGCACATTGCGCTGAAACACCTCGGCATAGCCGCCGAGCGAGGCGACGCCCTCCTGAATCCGTGCGCCGCCCGAATCGTTAATGCCGATGACGGGCGCACCGACCTTCATCGCGGTGTCCATCACCTTGCAGATCTTCTGCGCGTGGCGTTCGGAAAGCGACCCGCCGAAAACCGTGAAATCCTGACTGAAGACATAGACCAGCCGTCCGTTGACGGTGCCCGATCCGGTGACGACCCCATCGCCCGGATAGACCTGATCCTGCATCCCGAAATCGGTGCAATTATGTTCGACGAACATGTCGAGTTCCTCGAAACTGCCCTCGTCGAGCAGGACATCGAGCCGCTCCCGCGCGGTCAGCTTGCCCTTGGCATGTTGCGCGTCGATCCGCTTTCGGCCGCCGCCCAGGCGTGCCTCCGCACGGCGTTCTTCAAGTTTTTCGATCGTCGCGGACATGCGCTCTCCGTTTCTCTGTCGCTTCTCTTTGCGACATCGCAGGGGTTGCATGCAAATGCGATGTTGCAAACTTGTGCGGTTCCGGTCTGCAAACCTGGTTTGAGAACCATTCAATACGCCAGCGTAGACGAATTTGGGTGAATTTTGACCATCCGGTGCTCGGTGACCCGTTCTCGCGGATTGCGGTCACGACATCGGTCGCGTCATGATCTTTGTTGACGTAAAAGCCGTCGTGCCACGTCTGGCGCAACCCACCCGCCAGATCATATTGCAAATCGTTGTCGCGAAGCAGATCGCGAGCGTCGCACACGACTATCGCTCGGTGGCGGCAATGAATGCTTGGCATCGCCCGCTCCACGCTCGCGGACGGACGGTCCAGGTCCTGTCGCTCATTGGCATCGCGCGTGTCAGGCTCTCGATGCCCGAGGCAACGCATCCTGCCTCGGGTGACGAGCGGACGACGATCGGAGACCAGCATTCAGGCGGGGCCAATCCGCTCGATACGGTGTTTTGGGCGCAATCGGTTTGTCCCGACTTTGGCGAACAACCGGATCAGAAATAGCCCGATGGTGGATTGCGCGCATCGCGGCGATTTGGGCTGCTGAACGATATCGATTAGTCTCGACGCCAGACCCGTGCTTCTGCGGCGAGGTCACAAAGGATAAAGAAACATGGTCGATCTTGCCGATACGCCAGTCATCATCGGTGTGGGCCAGTCGGGCGACCGGATCGATGCGGTCGGTTATCGTGGCTGGTCCGCTGCCGATCTCGCTGCCGAGGCAGCAAGGACCGCGCTCACCGACGCGCAGGTCGGGCCAGAACTGGCCACCCGGATCGATGCGATCGCCACGACCCGCACGTTCGAGGATTCCTATCCCCAGCCCGCCCCATTCGGAAAATCCGACAATTTCCCCCGATCGGTCGCGGCTCGATTGGGCATCACGCCGCACACGGCGATCTGGTCGCGCGGCGGCGGTCAGTCGCCGCAGGATCTGGTGAACGAATTTAGCGAGCGCGTCGCCGCCGGGGAATTCGAGGTCGTATTGCTGTGCGGTGGTGAGGCGATTTCGACGACGCGCCATGCGACAAGAACGGGCAAATCGCTCAACTTCGCGGAATCGCCGGGTGGGTCGGTCCAGGATCGCGGTGCGGGTTTCGAGACGTTTCACGAAAAACTGGCGGTGCGCCACGGCGTCGTCAGCGCGACGATCGGCTATGCGCTGGCTGAAAACGCCCGGCGCGCACGGTTAGGCACCAACCGTGCGGAATATGCCGCAGACATGGGGCGACTGTTCGCGCCCTTTGCCGCGATGGCGTCTACCAACCCCCACGCGGCATGGGACGTCCCGGCCTATACCGCCGCCGAACTGGTCGCGTCGACGCCGTCGAACCGTTGGGTAGCGGACCCCTATCCCATCCGCCTTGTCGCGCGCGATCAGGTGAATTTGGGCGCCGCGGTCCTGATCACGTCCGAGCGTGTGGCACGTCAACTAGGGGTGGACCCTGCCAGGATGGTGTATCTTCACGGTTATGCGCAGGCGACCGAAAAGCTGCTGCTGTCGCGACCCGATATGGGCGCATCGCCTGCAGCACAGGCGGTATCACGCGCAGCGCTGGAGCGTGCGGCAATCACCGTCGACGATCTGGCGGCGTTTGATTTCTACAGCTGTTTTCCCATAGCGGTCGCCAATGTCGCGATCGATGCGTTCGGGATCGATCGCGACGACGCTCGCGGCCCGACGGTCACCGGCGGGCTTCCCTATTTTGGCGGACCCGGCAACAATTATTCGATGCACGCGATTGCGGAGATGGTCGCGACGCTGCGCGCAAAGCCTGGCCGGTCGGGCTTCGTCGGCGCAAATGGCGGCTATCTCTCGAAATATAGCGCAGGCATATATTCGACGACGCCCCGCCCCTGGCGCGACTGGTCGAGCGAAGCGCTGCAATGCGATCTCGACGCGGTAGACGGAATCGATCCGCTCGACATATTCTCCGGTGAGGGAATGGTGGAAACCTATACCGTATCGCACCGCCGGAGCGAATCGGGTGACGCGCCGGATTACGCGATCGTCATCGGCCGCACCGCAGAGGGGAACCGGTTCATCGCCCGATCCGCAGCAGGAGAGACCACCGCAGCCGTGGCACACGCGCAGGACATACTGGGTCGACCCGTCACCGTGTCGAGCATGGACGGCATCAACATCTTCAGATTTACCTAACGCAACTCCTCGCGCGGCCTTGCCATATACTCGCGGAAATACCGGCTGTTGGCTGGGGCGGCAGGATTCGAACCTGCGAATGGCGGCATCAAAAGCCGCTGCCTTACCACTTGGCGACGCCCCATCCGGGAGGCGGCCTTATAGCCGCCAATACTCGTCTGGAAAGCCCTGTCGGGCCGGACTTTTTCAACCAATCCGTTCGAGCCAGCCATGCGGGTCGGGACGGCGGCCACGCTGAAGGTCGGTCAGCGTGTCGAGCATTCGCTGCGTCGTCTGACCCGTGCCGCCCGTGCCGATTTCGAACGCGCCGTCGGCATCGACGACCTTGCCGATCGGGGTGATGACCGCTGCGGTGCCGCAGGCAAAGGCTTCGGTCAGCCGGCCGCTCGTCGCATCGGCGCGCCACTGATCGATCGCATAAGGCTCCTCCCGCACCGTCAGCCCGGCATCGCGTGCCAGCGTCAGGATCGAATCGCGGGTAATTCCGGGCAGGATCGTGCCGGTCAATGGTGGCGTTATCATACTGCCGTCGTCAAACACGAAGAACACGTTCATGCCGCCCAGTTCCTCGACCCAGCGCCGTTCGACAGCATCGAGGAAGACGACCTGATCG
>JAPKCG010000200.1 GCA_028823055.1 Sphingomonas bacterium | reverse complement strand
GGCGGACCAGTCGTTCCTCATTCTCGCATCGCCCGAACGGGAATTTGGCGAACAATATGGCCGCGCTTAGCGCGAGGCAGGTGTAGATGACGACATATATTCCCGTCAGCCGGTCGAGCGTGCCGACCGCGACCGTTCCCGCCAGCGCGTTTTTCGGAAATTGCGCGATCGTGAGGATGATCCCCGCCGCAAAGATGCCGATCCCCGACGTGCATTTCTGGACGAAGAACGATCCGGCGAAGAACACGCCCTCGTTGCGCCGTCCGGTGCGCGACTGCGATTCCTCGACGACATCGGCCATCATCGAGGCACCGAGAATGAAGGAGCACACCGTCAGCGCCGTCGACATCGCGAAAAAGGCGAAGAGGACGGCGATCAACGTCGCGCTCCCCTGCGTCGGGAGCAGTCCGGCGAAGCGCAGCAGGAACGGCCCGGTCTGAAAGATCACCGCCCCGATGATGAACGCACACGCCGCCTGCGGCTTGCTGGTCCGCCGACCCACGCGGGGGGCGATGACGAACGCCGCGCCCGCTCCGACGAACAGCGCAAAGGGAAGCAGGCCGAGCGTCCACGGCGCGAACTGCCAGACATAATTGTAGAAATAGGTCGATAGCGCATAGCCGATACCCTGATTGGTATAGGCGCATACCCCCGCGAGCATCAGGATGACGAAGCCGCGGTTATGCACCGTCTCCCACAGATCGCGGATATTCTCACCGAAGGTTTGCGCCGCGATCTCGACCCTGGGCAGCCGCCCGATCTCACGATGCGTGCCAAGCGCGGAAACGAGGATCGCGACGATCATCAAGCCAGCGGACGCGAAGGCGAGGTGGTGATAGCCGTCTGCATTCAGCAGGCCGTTGGGGTAATTCTCCGACGGGACGAGGAACACGCGATAGGCGAGCAGCAGGATCGACAGTCCGCCCGCCCAGCCGAACAGATAACGATAGGCGGTGATCCGCGTCCGTTCGTCATAATCCTGCGTCAATTCGGGGGTCAGCGCCTGGCTCGGCACTTCATAGGCGCTGACCGCGCTGCGCACGACGACCGCGGTGACGAACAGCCAGACGAGCTTCATCGGTTCGGTCAGCGAGGCGGGCGGATTCCAGAGCAGCAGCCACCCGATCGCGATCGGCAGCGCGGAGGCGTACATCCACGGATGCCGTCTCCCCCATTTGCTCCGCGTCCGGTCGGATAACAGCCCGACCGCCGGATCGACGAACGCATCGAGCACCAGCGCGGCCATGATGACCAGTCCGACAGTGCCCGGATTCACCCCGACGACCTGATTGTAATAGATGAGCAGGAACGTGCCGAAGCCCGCATCCTTCACCCCATAGGCGACCGATCCGAAGCCATAGGCCAGCGTGACGTCGGTGCGTAAGCGACGGGCGGTCGGGACTGTGGGGGCGGCGCTCATTTAAACGCATCGAGCGCGGTGAGCAGCGAGGGTGCGGCCGGGTCCCAACTCGCGCGCGTCCCGATCGTCAGGCCGCCATCGACGAGAATGTGCGTCCCCGTGACGAACGATGCATCCTCGCTCGCGAGAAAGGCGACAGCGGCGGCAATATCCTCCGATCGTCCGGCGCGGCGGATCGGCTGCGCATCGGCGGCGGCGTGCGCGATCATCGCATTCGCCTGCACCCGCGTCGATTCCGCCACCTCAAGATGCCGGGTGAAGATGTTGGTCGTGATGAAGCCCGGCACGACCGCGTTGACCCTGATATTATCCTTGGCAAGGTTCGCGGCGGCCAGTCTGGTGAGGTGCAGCACCCCCGCCTTCGCCGTCGAATAGGCGGTCGGGGCATAGCCCGTGCCCAGCGCCGATACGCTCGATGTATTGACGATCGCCCCGCCGCCACGCTTCGCCATTAACGGCGCGGCATAGCGGATGCCGAGCGCGACCGACCGCAACAGCAGCGCCATCGTCCGGTCCCATTCGTCGGGCGCGATGTCGTCGATCGGTTCGGGCGCGCCGCCTGCCCCGGCGTTGTTGAAGACGATATCGAGCCCGCCCGCGTCATGCGCCTGCTGCATCAGTGCTTCGATCGCGCCTGCATCGGTGACGTCGGTGTGGCGGAAGCCGATCCGGCCGTTCGATTCCTCCGCCAGCGCGCGGCCACCAGCCTCGTCGACATCGCCGACCAGCACGTCGGCCCCTTCCTCGACGAAGCGCAGCGCGGTTGCGCGACCGATTCCCGATGCGCCGCCGGTCACGACCGCGCGCTTGCCCGTCAATTATCATACTCTCCGATTACGTTTTTTTGGGAAGCATAGTATGGCATTGGGCCCGGTCAATCGGCTTGGCATGGGCCTAGGTTCGAATAATGGGTTTGCGGGCGGCGATCTGGCCCGGTACGAAGGCGCGACCATCAAGGAAGGACATTATGGCCCTCGACCCCGAAACATTCGACGCGCTGATCGATACCGTGCGCCGCTTCGTCGCCGAGCGACTCCGCCCCCTCGAAGCCGAGGTCGAGGCGAACGACGCGATCCCGGACGCCGTCGTCGCGGAAATGAAGGAGATGGGTTTATACGGCCTGTCGATCGCGGAGGAATATGGTGGCCTGGGCCTCAACATGGTCGAGGAATGTCGCGTCGCGATCGAGATGGGGCGCACCACCCCCGCCTTCCGCTCCAACTTCGGCACCAATGTCGGGATCGGCAGCCAGGGCCTCGTCATGGCGGGGAACGACGAACAGAAACAACAATGGCTGCCGCGGATCGCGAGTGGCGAAGTCGTCACCAGCTTCGCGCTGACCGAGCCCGATGTCGGCAGCGATTCAGGCGCGGTGAAGACACGCGCGGTGAAGGACGGCGACGTGTATCGCCTGTCGGGCACCAAACGCTACATCACCAATGCCGACCGCGCCGACCTGTTCACGGTGATGGCGCGGACGGGCGACGAAAAGGGCGCGCATGGCGTGTCGGCGTTCCTCGTCCCCCGCGACCTGCCCGGCCTGACCGTCGGCGAACCCGAAAAAAAGATGGGGCAGAAGGGCGCGAAAGTCGCCGACGTCAATTTCGACGAGGTCGAGGTGCCCGCCGCCAACCGGCTGGGCGCGGAAGGCGAAGGATTCAAGATCGCGATGCGCGTGCTCGATCGCGGTCGCCTCCATATCAGCGCGGTGTGCGTCGGGGTCGCCGAACGGCTGATCGCGGATTGCGTCGCCTATGCGGGCGATCGTCAGCAGTTCGGCAAACCGATCGCGCAGCATCAGCTGATCCAGGGCATGATCGCCGATATGAAGACCGAGGCGCTCGCCGCCCGCGCGCTCGTCATGGAAACCGCCGCGAAAAAGGATGCGCGCGAAGATGTCGTGCTCGAAAGCGCCGCAGCCAAATATTTCGCGTCGGAAATGGTCGGGCGCGTCGCGGACAAGGCGGTCCAGATCTATGGCGGCGCGGGCTATATCGCGGATTACGGGATCGAACGCCTGTATCGCGACGTCCGCCTGTTCCGTATCTATGAAGGCACCAGCCAGATTCAGCAGATCATCATCGCACGCGAAACGATGAAGCGCGGCGGATAATTCAGGAGAGTAAGATGGACACGAGCAAATTCTTCCGCCTCGACGGCAAGGTCGCCCTCATCACCGGCGGATCGCGCGGCATCGGCAAGATGATCGCGGCAGGCTATATCGCGCAGGGGGCGAAGGTGTACATCTCCTCGCGCAAAGTGCCCGCGTGCGAGGAGACGGCCGCCGAGCTTGGCCCGAACTGCATTGCGCTGCCGATGGACGTGTCGACGGTAGAGGGTTGCAAGGCGCTCGCCGCGAAGATGGCCGAACATGAGGATCACCTCGACATCCTCGTCAACAATGCGGGTGCCGCCTGGGGCGTGCCGTTCGAGGAATTTCCCGAAAGCGGCTGGGACAAGGTCATGGACCTCAACGTCAAATCCCCCTTCTTCCTGACCCAGGCGCTTCACGGCCTGCTCAAGGCGCGCGCAAGCCATGATGCACCGTCGAAGGTCATCAACATCACGTCGATCGACGGTCTGCGGCTCAACCCGTGGGAGACGTACAGCTATCACGCATCGAAATCGGCGCTGATCTATCTGACCAAGCGGATGGCGGCGCGATTGATCGAGGACGGCATCATCTGCACCAGCCTCGCCCCCGGCGCGTTCGCGAGCGAGATGAACAAGGCCGCGCGCGACCATGGCGATGAAGTCGCCAAGCGTATTCCGATGCGCCGGATCGGCACCGACGAGGATATGGCGGGTGCCGCGATCTTCCTCGCCAGCCGCGCGAGCGATTATGTCGTCGGCGATACGCTCGTCGTCGATGGCGGGCTGGTCAATGCGTCGCTGGGCTCGTCGATCGATGCGTAATATTACGTCATCGCGCGCGTAACGACGCTCAGGAGCAGGCGCTAAACCTCTTGCGGGTGGTGCGGGGTCAGGATCAACGTCCCCTCCTCCACCCGCCAGCCCTTGAGGCGCGACAGGAAGTTCATCCCGACGACGTTCATGCCGCCGAACGCGGGCGACACGACGACGGGAAGGTCGCGCGCGACGACGTTGCCGATGCGGAGTTCGGGCACGATCGCGGTCTTGGCCGATACGGTGCCATTGGCGGTGCGGATCAGCATCGGAAAGGGTTCGGTCCGTGTCGTCAGCCCCGCCGCCGCCGCGGTATCCGCCGACAGCGCGGTGATCGTCGCGCCGCTATCGACCAGCATCCGCTGCTCGACGCCGTTGAGCTTCACGCGCACCCAGAAATGCCCGTCGCGTGCCATCGGCACGCGCGTTTCCTGACCGACCACCTGTTGAGGGTCGGTCAGGTGGAATTGCTCCGCGATCCGTCCGAACATCGGATTGAAGCGTTCCTGCTGCTGAACCAGAAACACCAGCACCGCCGCCAGCGCGAGCGTCATGACGAGCGAGATCAACCGCCCGAGCACCGGAATCCGGCGACCCAGGACGAGGATCAGAAACACGACGGCAAGGGCGATCAGCATCGGCTGATGCCCGCCAAGATCGGACAGGGTCGGCATTCCGAAAGCGTAGCCGGTTCAAGCTGTACGGACGCTGACCCGGATCAATGCTCGATCACCGCTCGATCAGCGAGCAATTCCCCCCGCCGCGAGGACCGCCAGCGTCACGAGATCGCCCGCGGTCGACGTCATCGGCGCGATCTGGACGGGTTTTTCCATACCGATCAGCATCGGACCGATCATGTCATCGCCGCCGAGTTCGCGCAGCAGCTTCGCGGAGATGTTGGCGCTCTGCAGCCCCGGCATGATGAGGATGTTGGCGGGGCCCGACAGCCGGGCGAAGGGGTAGTTGGCAAGCTGGCGCGGGTTGAGCGCGACGTCGGGGGCCATTTCGCCCTCATATTCGAACCCGACCTGACGCCGGTCCAGCTCAGTCACCGCCTCACGCATGCTTTCGAGCCATTTGCCCTCGGGATTGCCGAAGTTCGAATAGCTGAGGAATGCGACGCGCGGTTCGTGGCCCATGCGGCGCGCGACCTGTGCGGTCTGTTCGGCGATGTCGGCCAGTTCGTTCGCATTGGGACGTTCATTGACCGTCGTGTCGGCGATGAAGACGGTGTGGCTCTGCCCGACGAGGATGTGGATACCGAACGGCGTGCGGCCGGGTTCGGGATCGATCACGCGGCGCAATTCGCGCGTCGTTTGCGCATAGGTGCGGGTGATGCCGGTAATCATCACATCGGCCTCGCCCAACTGGAGCATCACCGCGCCGAAGATGTTGCGATCCTGATTGATCATCCGTTCGCAATCGCGGCGGAGGTAACCGCGCCGCTGGAGCCGCCCGTAGAGGAAATCGACCATCTTGGGTACGAGCTTCGACGTGCGGCTGTTGTGGAGTTCGTAGCTTTCGGGATCGGCGACGCCGAGCGC
>JAPKCG010000199.1 GCA_028823055.1 Sphingomonas bacterium | reverse complement strand
AGCCCGTCAGCATCGTCATCTCGATTCCCGATCAAAAGGCCTATGTCTATCGCGGCGACACGATGGTCGGCGCGTCGAGCGTTTCGACGGGCAAGGATGGCAAGGACACCCCGCTCGGCACGTTCACGATCCTGCAAAAGGAAAAGGTGCATCACAGCAACCTCTACGACAGCGCGCCGATGCCGTATATGCAACGGCTGACCTGGGACGGGGTCGCCATCCATGCCGGCCATAATCCGGGCTTTCCCGCTTCGCATGGCTGCGTCCGCGTGCCGCGCGCGTTCGCGGTAAAGCTGTTTTCGGTGACCGCCCTCGGCACCCCCGTCCTTGTCACCGACGCGCGTTCGACCGAGGGTTTCGTCCCGCCCGAACCCTATGACGCCGCCAAAATGGAAGCCGCCACGCACGATGCCAATGCCGCGCAGCTCAACGCGATGATCGACGACCTCAATCGCTGATCGTCACCGCGAGCGCGTCGAGATCGGCGCGCGTATTGATGTTGGCGATCGATATGGGAAGCGTGACGGCCTTTGCACCGATCGCACGGCTCCAGCGCCGGATCGAATGATCGCCTGGATCGGCGATGTGCGCGTCGATCGAGTCAGCCAGCGTGGCGGGCCAATAGCCGATCACCGGGATGGCATCGACGACCGCCGCGCCGCCGAATACGGTCAATAATCCGACCAGATCGTGCGGCAGCACCGGGGTATCGCAGGGCAAGGTCACGACGCCCGCGCAGCCGCGATCGCGCGCCTCATGGATCGCCGCCGCGATCCCGCCGAGCGGGCCGATCCCCGCGGGCCGATCCGCGATTCCGCCCGTTCGGCCGCAGAGGACGACCGCATCGACCTGCCCCGACAGCGAGGCCGCGACGCGGTCGATCAGCGTCGCACCATCGAGTATCGCCAGCGCCTTGTCCGATCCGAACCGGCGCGCCTGCCCCCCCGCCAGGATCGCGCCCAGCACGCTCATGACGCGAGCATCGCATCGGCCCGCGCCAGCACGCGCAGCGCGACCCCCGCCGCCGCCGCCCGCCGTAAGGCCAGCGCGGTCGGTGCCGAAATCGTCACGAGCAGCGGACATCGCGCCAGCGCCGCCTTTTCGACCAGTTCATACGAACAGCGCGAGGACAGCAACGCAAAGCCACCATCCCAGTCCCGCCCCCCGCGCAGCATCGCGCCGATCAGCTTGTCGAACGCATTGTGCCGCCCGACATCCTCCCGCGCGATCAGCACATCGCCCGCCGCCGAACACAGCGCGGCGGCATGAACCGCGCCGGTTTCACGATTGAGCGGCTGACGATCGCGCAGCTTTCCGAGCGCGCGAAACACCGCCGCATCGTCCGCCCGCGATACCGTGGTCACGCGCGGCAAAGGGCGCAGCGCCTGTTCGAGATTTTCGATCCCGCACAGACCGCATGACGATTCCGCCACGCGATGCCGCACCCGATCGACGATCCGTGCGCCCAGCCGATCCGCGATCGTCACGCGCACGACGATGCCGTGTCCGGTCGGATGACGATCGATGTCGACGATGTCGCCCGCCGCGTCGACCAACCGCTCCGCCAGCGCGAAGCCGGTCGCGAGATCGTCGAGATCGTCCGGGCTCGCCATCAGCACCGCATAGCCGATGCCGTTGAATTCTATCGCGATCGGCATTTCCTCCGCGATCGCGCGCGTCACTGGCGTGCGCACGCCGTCCGCGCCGATCCGCGTCATCGCAACGTCGCGGGCGGCATGGGAAAGATGATCGGCCGTGTGATCCATCACCGCGCCCTTAGCACGAGAATTGACGATGGCCGATCCACGAACCCGCCCCGCTCGCCGCCATCCCCGCATGACCTGGCGGCGTGACGTAGCCGCGGGGTTGTGCTGTGATCCGGCGCATGGCCAAGCTCTATTTCTACTACGCCTCGATGAATGCGGGGAAGTCGACCAATCTGCTTCAGGCGGACTTCAATTATCGCGAACGCGGCATGGCGACGATGCTGTTTACCGCCGCGATCGACGACCGGTTCGCGGAAGGCACGATCAGTTCGCGGATCGGGCTCACCGCGCCCGCGACCCCGTTCGATGCGATGACCGACATCGCCGCCTGCGTCCGCGATGGCCATGCACATGAAGAACTGTCCTGCGTCCTTGTCGATGAGGCGCAGTTCCTTTCCCCCGTTCAGGTCGATCAACTCGCGCGGATCGCGGACGTCATCGGCATCCCCGTCCTCGCTTACGGCCTGCGGACCGATTTCCTCGGCGCCTTGTTCCCCGGCTCCGCACGCCTGCTCGCGCTCGCCGATGCGCTGATCGAGATAAAGTCGGTGTGTACGTGCGGGCGCAAGGCGACGATGAATCTGCGCGTCGACGATCGCGGCAACGCGGTGCCGGAGGGCAAGCAAACCGAAATCGGCGGCAACGACCGCTATGTCGCGCTGTGCCGTCGTCATTTTACCGAAGCGCTGGACCGCTAGCGCCAGCACGGGGGCCACCCCATATCGCGGGGCATGAACCCCGATAACGTCATCTATCGCGCCGCGGTCTGGATCATCCCGCTCATCATCGCGATCGTCTTTCACGAAGTCGCGCATGGCTGGATGGCGCGGTTCCTCGGCGATCCGACCGCGTTCGAAAAACGGCGGCTGAGCTTCAATCCGGTCCGTCACGTCGATCCGATCGGCACGCTCGTCCTGCCCCTGGGCCTCGCCATCGCGGGCGCGCCCGTGTTCGGCTGGGCCAAGCCGGTCCCCGTCGACGCGCGCCGTCTCGATAATCCGCGCTGGGGCATGGTCGCGGTCGCGCTCGCGGGACCGGGGATGAACTTCGCGCTCGCGACGATCGCGGCGATCGCGCTCGGCATGCTGTCCGCCGCGACGGGCGATACCGCCCCGCCGACCGGGGTGATGGGGTTCGTGTTCGCGAACCTCGTCAACTTCCTCCTCGTCAACGTCTTCCTTGCCCTGTTCAACCTGCTCCCGCTCCCGCCCTTCGATGGCGGGCATGTCGTGCAGGGCATCCTGCCCCGGCGGCTCGCCCATGAATATGCGAAGCTTGCGCGGTTCGGTTTCCTGCTCGTCATCCTGCTGATCGTCGTCGTGCCGATGGCGTTCCCCAGCGCCAATATCGTCGAGCGCGTCGTCCTCCCGCCCGCGCAGATGGTCATCGGCTGGTTCCTCGCCCTGGCGCAGACCATCGCGGGAACCGGTGCGTGACGCGCCCTCGCTAACCGCGCCGCGATGCCCTAGGGCGCGGCGCGATGCATGGATGGATCATTCTCGATAAGCCAGTCGGCCCCGGTTCGACGCAAGCGGTCAGCGCGGTGAAGCGCGCCCTGCGCGACGGCGGCTATGGCAAGTTCAAGGTCGGGCATGGCGGCACGCTCGATCCGCTCGCCAGCGGCGTGCTGCCGATCGCGGTCGGCGAAGCGACGAAGCTGGCCGGGCGGATGCTCGACAGCGACAAGGTCTACACCTTCACGATCGCGTTCGGCGAACAGACCGATACGCTCGATACCGAGGGCGCGGTGACCGCGACGAGCGCCGTCCGCCCGACCGCGCAGGCACTTGCGGCGGCGCTACCCGATTTCACCGGCACGATCGACCAGATGCCGCCCGCCTATTCCGCGCTGAAGGTCGACGGCAAGCGTGCCTATGATCTGGCACGGGCGGGCGAAGAGGTGACGCTCGCGACCCGCCGCATCACGATCCATGCGCTCGACATCGAGAGTGCGCCCGCCGCCGATCCGCTCGAATCGGCCACGCTGGTGGCATATGTGTCGAAGGGCACCTATATCAGAAGCCTGGCGCGCGACATCGCCGCGGCGCTGGGCACCGTCGGTCACGTCACGATGCTGCGCCGCCTGAAAGCGGGTCCGTTCACGCTGGACGGGGCGATATCGCTGGACAAACTCGCCGAAGCCGGTAAGGCGCGCGAGCTTGAAGACTTACTTCTGCCGCTGGGTGCGGGGCTGGACGACATCCCGGCCATCGCACTCGATCCCGATCAGGCAGGGGCGCTCCGTCAGGGGCGGGTTTTGACGGGATTTGCTGCCGACGATGGTCTCCACGTCGCGCTGTCGGGCGAAGTGCCCGTCGCGCTCGTCGGGATCGAGGACGGAAACGTCCGGGTCGTTCGCGGCTTCAATATGGAAACATGATGTCGAGGACACAGAATTCATGACGATTACCGCAGAACGCAAGACCGAGCTCGTCAAGGAGCATTCGCGCGCCGAGGGTGACACGGGTTCTCCCGAAGTCCAGGTCGCGATCCTGACCGAACGGATCCGCAACCTGACCGAACATTTCAAGGGTCACAAGAAGGACAACCATTCGCGCCGCGGTCTGCTGATGATGGTCAACAAGCGGCGTTCGCTGCTCGACTATCTCCGTCACAAGGACGGTCAGCGTTATCTCGACCTGATCGCGAAGCTCGGCCTTCGCAAGTAACAAAAGAGCGCCTTCGGGCGCTCTTTTCGTATCCGCCACGATGCAATCCGGTATCGTGGCACGGGGGCGACAACTCGCCCCGCACCGCGCGAACCGGTTAGTTCGCAAAATAGGCCCCGGTCGGCATCTGGCCGCCGGAGTGTAAGGAAAATACATGTTCGATACCAAGAAAGTAAGCATCGAGTGGGGCGGACAGACCCTCACCCTCGAAACGGGCCGCGTTGCCCGTCAGGCTGACGGCGCGGTCCTCGCGACGCTCGGCGAAACCGTCGTCCTGTGCGCGGTCACCGCCGCCAAGACGGTCAAGGAAGGGCAGGATTTCTTCCCGCTCACCGTCCATTACCAGGAAAAATACTCGGCTGCCGGTCGCATTCCCGGCGGCTTCTTCAAGCGTGAACGCGGCGCGACCGAAAAGGAAACGCTGACCAGCCGCCTGATCGATCGTCCGATCCGCCCGCTGTTCCCCGAAGGTTTCTATAACGAAATCAACGTCATCGCTCAGGTCCTGAGCTATGATGGCGAGAACGAGCCCGACATCCTCGCGATGATCGCGGCATCGGCGGCACTGACGATCTCGGGCGTTCCCTTCATGGGACCGATCGGCGCGGCGCGCGTCGCCTATGTCGATGGCGACTATATCCTCAACCCGACCAACGACCAGGTCAAGGAAGGCGAGCTCGACCTGATCGTCGCCGCGACCGGCGATGCGGTCATGATGGTCGAATCCGAAGCCAAGGAATTGTCGGAAGAGACGATGCTCGGCGCGGTGATGTTCGCGCACAAGGCGTGCGGACAGCTCGTCAACGCGATCATCGATCTGGCCGAACAGGCCGCCAAGGACCCGTGGGAAATGGCCCCCCAGGCCGACCTGTCGGCGGCCAAGGACAAGCTCAAGAAGCTGATCGGCAAGGACATCGCCGCCGCCTATAAGGTGACCGACAAGTCCAAGCGTTCGGGTCTGCTCAACGAGGCGCGTGCCAAGGCAAAGGCTGCCTTCGCCGATGCCAGCCCGCAGGACCAGATGGCCGCGAACAAGCTGGTCAAGAAGCTGGAAGCGGAAATCGTCCGCGGCGCGATCCTGAAGGATGGCAAGCGTATCGATGGCCGTACCACGACGCAGATCCGCCCGATCGAGGCGACCGTCCACTTCCTGCCCCGCGCGCACGGCTCGGCGCTGTTCACCCGCGGCGAGACGCAGGCGATCTGCACCACGACGCTGGGTACGCGCGATGCGGAACAGATGATCGACGGCCTGACCGGCCTTAATTACGAGCATTTCATGCTCCACTACAACTTCCCGCCCTATTCGGTCGGTGAAGTCGGTCGCTTCGGTGCGCCCAGCCGCCGCGACATCGGTCACGGCAAGCTCGCCTGGCGCGCGCTTCATGCGGTGCTGCCCTCGAAGGAGGAATTCCCCTACACGATCCGCGTCCTTTCCGACATTACGGAGAGCAACGGGT
>JAPKCG010000198.1 GCA_028823055.1 Sphingomonas bacterium | reverse complement strand
GCTGCGACTCAATTTATCGATCGAGGCGGGTGCGCAGTTGGTCATGCTGGCGACGCCGTCGACCATGCGTACCCTGGCCCTGCTGCTCAAACGTCATCTCAACCCCACGCGCGGTCTGGTCATGGTCGGCGGGACCGACCTTGGTTCGCTCGATCTGTTCGGATTGCGTTCCGACGTCGTCGTTCTCGACCGACCGACGATTGTCGATGTTAGCATCCGTGAATTTCTGACCTTGGCGCAGTCGAATGCCCGCACCGACCTGATGCTCGACGCCTTGGCCGCGACGGGGTTGGAACGCAGCATCGCCAAGCTGCCGGATGGTCTTGACACCCACTTGTCGCAGTCTGGCTGGCCCCTGTCGATCGGCGAGGTCATGGCCCTCAAATTGTCCGCCGCCCTTCTTGCACAGCCGCGTGTGTTGGTGCTTTCGACGCTGTACGACCTGCTGCCGATAGAGAAAGTGCGAAACGTGCTCTCGCGGTTACGGTCCGCTGGGACGACGGTATTGCTGTCGACCGCTCGCCCCGAAGACATCGAACTCGACGGATATCTGTGGATCGGCCCGGGGCGGCAGCTGCGCGAGACGACATTGCACGAACTGCTCGACGGGATGTCGTCAGAAGAGGTCGCGGATGCCGTTCAAGCCTAATCATATCGGTCATTTCCCAACGCTCGCTTCGATGCGCCTGCCCCGGCTCAGTATCGTCCTTGCGTGGCTCATCGGGCTGACGATCGCGATGGTAACCATAGCATTGTTCACGGTGCCATGGGTGCAGACCGCGCCCGGCACCGGTCAGGTCATTGCGCTCAACCCGGACGACCGGGTGCAAACCATGACGGCGTTCGTCCCAGGCCGGGTCGAGCGCTGGTTCGTTCGCGACGGGCAGCAAGTCAAAAAGGGCGACCCCATCGCCCGAATAGCCGACAACGATCCCAATCTGCTCGCCACCCTCGCTGCCGAGCGTGCCCAGGTCGCGGCGGAAATCGGCGTTATCGAACAGGCGCGCCAGGTCGCCGGGATCGATGTCGGACGATCAAGTCAACTGCTGTCCGAAGGATTGATCGCCCGCCGCGACCTTGAGCAGGCACAGCTTAAGGTTGCCGACCAGAGCGCGAAGCTTGCCGAGGCGCGGGCCAAACTCAATCGCATCGACGTCTCGATCAATCGCCAATCGATCCAGATGATCAAGGCTCCCCAAGACGGCCGCATCCAGTCGATAAACGATGCTGCGGTGGGCACACTGGTCAGCGCCGGGACGGTGCTCGCGACATTGGCGCCGGAACAGGTCCAGCGCGTCGTCGAGCTGATGATTGACGGCCGCGACATCGGACTGGTGCGTCCAGGCCGCCGTGTTCGCCTCGCTTTCGAAGGATGGCCGGCAATCCAGTTCAGTGGCTGGCCGTCGATCGCGCAGGGCATGTTCGACGGTCGCGTGCGGTCGGTCGATCAATCGGCCATGCCAACCGGGCTATTTCGCGTCCTTGTCGAAGAGCAGCCCGGCGCGCGCGCGTGGCCCGATGAAGGTTTCGTGCGTCTCGGTGCCAAGGTACGTGGCTGGATCCAGATGGAGACAGTGTCGATCGGATACGAACTCTGGCGTCAGCTGAACGATTTTCCGCTGCAGTTCCGTGAGCCCATCGGCAACGCCAAAAAGGCGCCGGAGCCGTCGAAGTCGTCATCCGGCGAAATCACATCCGCCAAATGAAACTGATCCTTACCTTGGCGATCGGTCTGTTCTCAAGCGCCGCCGGACAAGCGCAACCGCTGACCTTGGCGCAGGTGCTGCGATCGTCGGCGCAGAGAGCGCCGCAGATTGTCGAAGCAATGGCCAATGAGAAACAGGCTGAGGGCCGCGCGCTGAGCGCCGAGGGGGCATTCGATACCGTCTTCAACGTCGACACGCGTAGTCGGGTCGGTGGCTATTATGACGGCACGACTGTCGAAACCACAGTCAAGCGCCCGTTTCGAAACAATGGCGGCGGTTTATACGGCGGCTATCGCGTGTCACGCGGTACGTTCCCGATTTACGAAGACCGTTCGTACACGAACCGCCTGGGTGAATTAAAATTCGGTGCGATCTTCTCGCTGCTGCGCGATCGTCTAACGGATACGCGTCGGACGAAGGTCGCTCTGGCCGATTACGATCTGCAAATCGCGGCGCTCGAACAGGAAATGGTCGCGATCGGTGTCCAGGCGCAGGCGATTGCAGCGTACCAGGCCTGGGTTGCCGCTGGGTTCAAATTGCGTGCGTATCGGGAGCTGCTCGATCTTTCTACCCGGCGTCGATCGATCCTGTCCCGCCAGGCGCAGCTTGGCGCGCGGGCAGCAATTACCGTTGTCGAAAATGATCAGAACCTTGTGCGTCGACGCGGCCTCGTCGTGCGCAGCGAGCAGGAGTTCGCCGAGGCTGCCAACGCGCTGTCTTTCTATTATCGCGATGGCGACGGACGGATGGTGGAGCCTACCGAGGACCAGCTTCCCGACGCATTGCCACCGATCAATCCGTTATCGCCAATCGGCCCTATCGATCGGCCCGATACAATTGCGGTGCTGGTCAAACTCGACCGATCGCTCGCCGAACTCGCGCTCGCGGAAAACGATCTGCGGCCCCAACTCGACCTCCTTGGCGAAGTGTCGAAAGATATCGGTCCGCAAGGTCTGGGTGGCGCTTCGCGAACACCGGCGGAAGCGATTGCTGGCGTCAGATTGTCCGTACCGCTTCAGCGCCGCGCCGCCAAGGGTCGAGTTGTCGAAGCGCGTGCTAAAGCCGAAGCCCTCCTGGCGCGTCAGCAGGTAATTCGAGATCAGATCACGACCAAGGTCGATGCCATCCTCATCGCCGTGCGATCTTCCGGCAGCTTGGTGGAACTCGCTGCTCAGGAAGAGGCTCTCGCACGGCGGATGGCGGGAGCCGAGCGGCGACGCTTCGAAATGGGTGTCAGCGACTTCTTTCTGATCAATCAGCGCGAGGAAGCTGCCACGGACGCGCGGATCCGGCTCCTCGAAGCGCGGTATCGCGCTGCGGTGGCGAGTGCGGACCTGGCGGCGACGACTGCCGATCGATCGGTGCTCGGCCTGAACAACAGGTAGACAGCGCAAGCTTTTGCCTGTCGCCTCTCGGTGGCAGAGCCGAGTTTCAGACAGCCCAGTTACGGACGGAGCAGCCAAACGGAAGAAACATACCATTCATGCCGCCTGTTGCTTTGCACCGGCACGGTTTTTAAACGTCGACTTGGCCGATAGATCGACTGTGGCACGACTGAGCTGGGTGAAAATTTGGTCGCATTGCGTTTCCACCGGTAAGCGAAGGCTTGGTTCCCCGAGTCACGCGCTGGCGCGATGTCAACGAACGACTGTTTTCAAAAACGTCGATATCTGGTGATCAGAACGCAACGGATAAACTTTGCCATCACGCCGTCAATCGTCGGATATTTGCCATTGCGATGGGATGCTTTCGTCGAAATCTGGCCACTGGCAGATTGCTACCCTCGCTGGACGCTCAATATGATTGATGACGGCATCAGCACTATCGATAGGGTTCGCGCTGGCGCAACAAGAGGCATATCGACAGGATGTCTTGCATGATCTCCCTATCGAACATCCTCGCTGCCATCGCTACGTTAAGCGGTGCCACAAACATCGAGGCCGGGAAGGATGCCGGAACAGTCCAGGCGGAAAAACCCCCGACCCTCAACGATCAGTCTGCATCTATCACCCGGTTCACGCTCGCCAATGGGTTGAAGGTGATTGTCGAGCCTTCACGGCGATTGCCGATCGTGACGGCAGTGGTCGTCTACAATGTCGGGTCGAAGGACGAAAAGCCGGGACAGCACGGCTATGCCCACCTCTTCGAACATCTGATGCTGGACGGCAGCACGCACTGGCCTCAAAATGCCATCAAGGCGCTCAACGACATGGGTGCATCCGAAATCAACGCCACCACGACGCAGGATCGCACGATCTTCTACGAAACAGTGCCCCGCGGCGCGCTGGATCGCACGCTGTTCCTCGAGGCCGACCGGATGGGATACCTTGGCGGAGCGCTCACCCCGGCAAAGGTGGCGCGCGAAGTCGATGTGGTGCTGAACGAAAAGCGGCAACGTGGCGGCGCGCCCTATGGCGAGGACTGGATCGAGATCGCGGCGGATATGTATCCCGCGAACCATCCCTATCATCACGGCGTCATCGGCGACGAGGGCGACCTGCGCGCGATCACGGTGAAGGGCGCCACCGACTGGTTCGAAAAATACTATGGTCCGGCCAACGCCACGCTGATCCTGACCGGCGACATCTCCTCCGGAGAGGCGCGCACGCTCGTTGATAAGTATTTCGGTAGCCTGGTGCCGCGTGCGCCGCTGAACCGTTTGCTTACTCGGGTGTTGCCGGTGCCGGGCACGTTCCGACGCGAGGAGTTCGCGGCGGTGCCGCAGGCGCGGATCTACGCCACCTATACGGCGCCCCCGGCGGGCACCCCGGATATCGCCAACCTCGATCTTATCGCGCAGATCATGGCCAACGGCGCTTCGTCGCGGCTAAACCGGCGCTTGAACGCGGCGCTCGGTGCCGGCTCGACCGCGATGGTCACATTCGACGAACGCCTGCTGTCGAGCCAGATGGGCTTCGTCGTTATTGTCGGGTCGCCTGACGAGGTGCGACAGGCCGAGGCCGTCGTCGATACCGAGATCGCGCGCTTCGTGGCGGACGGGCCGACCGCCGACGAACTTGCGCGCGCACGCAAGGTGCGCCTCCGCTATATCCGCGGCTCGGACGAAAGTACGTTCGGCAAGGCGTTTCTGCTGATGCGGGGTGCCTCGCTGACCGACGATCCGGACTATGTCGCCACCTATAAACGCCAACTGGTCGAGGCGACCCCCGAGAGCGTGCGGCGAACCGCGCAGGCGGTCTATGGGCGTCCCGGCCACCGCCTGATCATCCGCCCGATACCGGATCTGAAGCCCCTGCCAGGCGGATACGACCCGGCCAGCGGGCCACCACCGATGGGGCCGGTCGATACCGTCACCTTCCCTGAAGTGGAGCGGACGCGGTTGGCAAACGGGCTGGAGGTGGTGCTGGTGCCGCAACCGGCCTCGGCACGGGTCAGCATGATGTTGCGGTTCGATGCCGGAACGGCAAGCGAGCCCGGTCCGGTCGACCGGATGGCGGTTCAGATGCTGGTCGACGATGCGGGATCGGCACAACGCCGCGCCGAGGCGCTCGGTGGCAGGATCACTACCACGGCAGGCGCGGATACGACCGACATCGCAATGTCGGTCGATGCTGAGAATATCGGCGCGGGAATGGCGCTGCTGGACCATGTAGTCGCCCGGCCCGACCTGACCGAAACACGCCTGTCGGCGGTTCGCAAGATTCAGCGAGCGTCGGTGGAGCGCGAGGTAAAGGGCGTGCCGTCCGATCAGCGCATATTGCGGAGCGCGGTGTTTGGTGTGGCGCATCCCTACGGTGCGAATCCCGATCCGGTGGTTGACCTGCGCGCGATCGACACCGTCGCCCTCGCCGGGATCAAGGCGTGGGCGCGTGGGCACATCCGGCCGGACAGAGCGCGGCTGTACATTGCGGGCAACACGACGATGTCGACGCTGCGTCCGCTGCTGACGACGGCGTTTGGCGGATGGGCGGACGAAGGGTCCGCCGCTGTCGATGTGCCCATCCCGGCAGCATTGCCCGCCCCCGCTCCGCGGATCATCGTGATCGACAAACCCGGGGCCGCACAATCGTTCGTTTCGGCTGGTCGTGCCATCTCGCCGACGCGAAGCGACGACGATATGGCGTTCGACGGCGCGAATGAGGTTTATGGCTATGCGACCGGTGCCAGAATACGCACCACGCTGCGCGAAAAGAAGGGCTGGACCTACGGCATAGGGTCCGGGTTCGACGACGCGCGTGG
>JAPKCG010000197.1 GCA_028823055.1 Sphingomonas bacterium | reverse complement strand
AGGTTCCGTGACAGAGGGGGTTCGGTTCGGGCGCGGCGCTTTGCTGCTTCCGCCGCCCTTTGGAGACGGTTGATGAGCGACGCGAACGACACCGCCATGCAAGACGAAGCCTATCGGGACGATGCCATCCTGGACGAGGATGACGAGGAAATCGGCATCGAGCTGCTCCCGCTGGATGCATGGCATCGCGCGCAGGGCGGCCGGATGGTCCCGTTCGCGGGTTACGAGATGCCCGTCCAGTACGAAGGCATCATGGCCGAACATGTCTGGACCCGCGAGAATGCCGGCCTGTTCGATGTCAGTCACATGGGTCAGCTGCTATTGTCGGGCGAGGGGCTCGACGCCGCACTCGAAACGCTCGTCCCTGCCGATGTTCGGGGGATCAAGCGCCATGCGCAGAAATACTCTCTCTTGCTCGACGAGGGCGGGGGCATCCTCGACGATCTGATGATGACGCGCTGGGACGATGGCATCTACATGGTCGTCAACGGCGCGGTGAAATATGACGATATCGGGCATTTGCGCACCGAATTGTCCGACGACATCACGCTCAACCATATGGACGACCAGGCGCTGCTCGCACTGCAGGGGCCGAAGGCGGTCGATGCGCTGGCGCGTCTGGTGCCCGGCGTCGAGCAGCTGGTGTTCATGACCGGCGACCGGTTCGATTGGAACGGCACGCCGCTGTGGATCAGCCGGTCGGGTTACACGGGCGAGGACGGCTTCGAGATCTCCGTTCCCGCCGACGCCGTCGAGGCATTCGCAACCGCGCTGATCGCGGAGCCGGAGGTCAAGCCGATCGGCCTCGGCGCGCGCGATTCGCTCAGGCTTGAGGCCGATCTGCCGCTCTACGGACACGATCTCGACCCCGAAACGACGCCGATCATGGCCGCGCTCAACTTCGCGGTCGGCAGCAAGCGTCGGCGCGAGGAAGCCAATTTCCCCGGTGCCGGGCGCATTCTCGCCGAGCGTGAAAAGGGCGCGATCGTTCGCCGCGTCGGCTTGATCATCGATGGGCGTCAGCCCGTGCGCGAAGGCGCGGCGGTGATCGGCGAAGACGAGATGACCGTCGGCAAGGTCACGAGCGGCGGGTTCGCGCCGACGCTCGGTGCGCCGATCGCGATGGCCTATGTCCCGCTATCGATGGCGGAGGTCGGCACAAAAGTGCAACTTGCCCAGCGCGGCAAGATCCATAGCGCGACCGTCGCGCAAATGCCCTTCGTCCCCCACCGTTACGTCCGTGCTTAGGAGCCAGTCCCAATGAGCCGTTATTTCACCGAAGATCATGAATGGGTCGATGTCGATGGCGAGATCGGCACCGTCGGCATCAGCGATTATGCGCAAGGCCAGCTTGGCGACATCGTTTTCGTCGATGTGCCCGAAGAGGGAAAATCGCTGACCAAGGGCGATGAGGCCGCCGTCGTCGAATCGGTCAAGGCCGCGTCCGATGTCTATTCGCCCGTTTCCGGCACCGTGATCGAGGGCAATCCCGAACTGGGTGACGATCCCAGCCTGGTCAACACCGATCCCGAAGGCGAGGGATGGTTCTTCAAGATCGGTCTCAGCGATGTCGGCGAACTCGAAGACCTGATGGACGAGACCGCCTACGAAGCTTTCGTTTCGAAGCTGTAATTCCTGACCAAGCCCCTCCCCTGAAGAGGAGGGGAGGAGCAAAAGATGCGCTATCTACCCCTGACCGGTGCCGATCGTGAGGCGATGCTCGATGTCATCGGTGCCAGCACGATCGACGAACTGTTCGCCGACGTTCCCGAATCCGCGCGGCTTGATTGCCCGATCGAGGGCCTGCCGCTGCACGCCTCCGAAATGGCGGTCGAACGGCACATGGGGGCGCTCGCGCGACAGAATCAGACGGCGGGTGACGGGCCGTTCTTCCTGGGTTGCGGCGCCTATAAGCATCACGTTCCCGCCAGCGTCGATCATCTGATCCAGCGCGGCGAGTTCCTGACCGCCTATACGCCCTATCAGCCGGAGATCGCGCAGGGCACGCTCCAGATGCTCTTCGAATTCCAGACTCAGGTCGCGCGGATGCTCGGCACCGATGTCGCGAACGCGTCGATGTACGACGGCTCGACCGCTTGTTGGGAAGCGATCGGCATGGCGCGGCGGATCACCCGGCGGGGTAAGGCGATCCTGTCGGGGGGGCTTCACCCGCATTATGTCTCGGTCGCGACGACGATGGCGAAATATACTGGCGATGCGGTCGAAACCTCGGTCCCGACGCTTAACGCCGACACCGATATCGATGCGCTGATCGGGGCAATCGATGACGATACCAGCTGCGTCGTGGTCCAGTATCCCGATATTCTCGGACGGATCGCGGACCTCAAGCCGCTCGCGGATGCGTGCCACGCGAAGAAGGCGCTGCTGATCGCGGTCGTCACCGAACCTGTCGCGATGGGGGCGATCAAGAGCCCGGGCGAAATGGACGCCGACATCGTCGTCGGCGAAGGCCAGTCGATCGGCGTCGGGCTACAGTTTGGCGGTCCCTATGTCGGGCTGATGGGCTGCAAGGAAAAATACATCCGGCAAATGCCCGGGCGTTTCTGTGGTGAGACGGTCGATGCGGATGGTCGCCGTGGCTTCGTACTGACGCTGTCGACGCGCGAGCAGCATATCCGCCGCGAAAAGGCGACGTCGAACATCTGCACGAACAGCGGGCTTTGCGCGCTCGCTTTCTCGGTTCACATGACATTGCTCGGTGAAGCGGGATTGCGGCGGCTTGCGGGGATCAACCATGCGCTCGCCTGCCGCGCCGCCGACCGGCTGGCGAAGGTGCCGGGTATCCGGGTCGTCAACGATAGTTTCTTCAACGAATTCACGATCGATCTGGGCAAGGAGACACGCCCGATCGTCCGCGCGCTGACCGATAAGGGTATTCTGGCGGGCGTATCGCTCGGGCGGCTCTATCCGACCGTCGATAGTCTCGCCAACGGGCTTGTCGTTGCGGTGACCGAGACCGCGACAGAGGAAGACATCGAAGCGCTGGCGACCGCGCTTGAGGAGGCATTGGCATGACGATCAATCAATCCGGCTGGCGCCCCAGCGCCCCCGAGCAGGGCAATGCGACCGCGCCGACCTTCACCGGCAACAAGGCGCTGATGCTCGAAGAACCGCTGATTTTCGAAATCGGTTCGACCGACACGACCGGCGTAGATTTTGCCGAGGGCGACGTCGCGGGTTCGCGGCTCGGCAATCTCAGCCGCACCGCGCCGATCGGGTTGCCCGGCCTCGCAGAGCCCGAGGCGGTGCGTCACTATACACGCCTCAGTCGCCAGAATTACGCGATCGACCTCGGGCTGTTCCCGCTCGGGTCGTGCACGATGAAACACAACCCGCGCCTCAATGAAAAGGTCGCGCGGATGCCCGGTTTTGCGGATGTCCATCCGCTCCAGCCGGTCGACACGGTGCAAGGCGCGCTCGGCGTCATCAACGAACTTGCGGTCTGGCTGATCAAGTTGACCGGGATGCACGGCGTCGCGATGAGCCCCAAGGCGGGCGCGCACGGCGAATTGTGCGGCATGCTGTGTATCAAGGCTGCGCTCGAAGCGCGCGGGGAGGGGCATCGCAAGATCGTTCTCGTCCCCGAAAGCGCACATGGCACCAACCCCGCCACCGCTGCGTTTGCTGGGTTCCAGGTCGAGGATATTCCGGCAACGCCGGAAGGCCGCGTCGATCTCGATGCGATGAAGACGCGCCTTGGTCCTGACGTTGCCGGCGTGATGATCACCAATCCCAACACCTGCGGCCTGTTCGAACGCGACATGAAGGCGATTTCGGACGCGGTCCATGACGCGGGCGGCTATGTCTATTGCGACGGCGCGAACTTCAACGCGATCGTTGGGCGGGTCCGCCCTGGCGACCTCGGCGTCGATGCGATGCATATCAATCTTCACAAGACCTTCTCGACCCCGCATGGCGGCGGTGGTCCCGGCTCCGGCCCGGTCGTGCTGTCGGAGGCGCTGTCGCCGTTCGGCCCGCTACCCTTCACCGAACGCCATGCCGACGGCCACATCACGCTGGTCGAGGAAGAAACGGTCGGTGACCGCCATCCGCATTCGTTCGGGCGGATGACCGCATTTCACGGCCAGATGGGCATGTTCACGCGGGCACTCACATATATTTTGAGCCACGGTGCGGACGGGCTGCGTCAGGTCGCCGAGGATGCGGTGCTCAACGCCAACTACGTCCTGCGCAGTCTCGACGACACGCTCGACGCACCGTTCGGCGACAGCGGCCCGTGCATGCATGAGGCGTTGTTCAGCGACAACGGGCTGGCCGATGGTTTCTCGACGATCGACGTCGCAAAGGGCCTGATCGACGAGGGCTTTCACCCGATGACGATGTATTTCCCACTCGTCGTCCATGGCGCGATGCTGATCGAACCGACCGAAACCGAATCGAAGGCCGCGCTCGATCAGTTCATCGGCGCGCTCCGCTCGGTCGCCGAACGCGCCAAGGCGGGCGACACCGCGTTGAAGACCGCGCCGCATTTCGCCCCGCGCAGCCGTCTTGACGAAACCCAGGCCGCGCGCAAACCTGTGCTGGTCTGGAAGGACCCCGACATGGCGATGGCGGCGGAATAACACCGCCGTCGTCGAGCTTGCGGTCGTAGCGAAGGAAATGTGCGGGCGATGACGGGTCAAAGCATCGGGCCTCACGGGTTCGCCCAATATCTCATCCCGCTCATCGTATTCGCGGTAATCTTTTCGTTGCGGGCGCGCCGGATGTCGCAAGTGCGCCTGCTGAAGCTCGAATGGCTGTGGATCGTGCCTTCTATCTATCTCGTTCTCGTCGTCGTCACCTTTTCGACCAAGCCGCCCAGCCTCACCGGCTGGCTCGCCGCCGCCATCGCATTGGTCGTCGGGACGGGGGTAGGCTGGCAGCGGGGCCGGATGACGGCGATTACGGTCGATCCCGATACGCACAAGCTACATCAACAGGGCTCGCCGCTCGCGATCCTGTTTCTCTTCGCGATCATTGCGATCAAGTTACTGGCCGAACGCGGCGGCGCGGCGGCGGGGTTCGACGCGGGACTCGTCACTGACGGGGCGCTCGCCTTCGGGCTCGGCATGTTCACGACGACGCGGATCGAGATGTATTGGCGCGGCAAAAGCCTGCTCGCCGCGCGCTAGGCGATCCCCTGCGCGATAGCCTGTCGCGTTTCGGTCCGCCGCCGGACCTGTTCGCGCCAGACGATGTAGAGCCCCGATGCGACGATGACGGGCGCGCCGATCCATGTCGCCGAATCGGGCAGCACCGCAAAGATGACCCAGCCATAGATCGTCGCCCATAAGAGCGAGGAATAATCCATCGGCGCGACGAGGCTGACGGGGCCGAATTTGAGCGCGGAGGTCATCGCCAGTTGCGCCACGCCGCCTAACGCGCCGACACCGATCATCAATATCCATACGACCGGCGCATGTCCGCGCGCGCTCAGGACATATACGACGCCTAGCGGGATCAGCGACAGCGCGGAAAACCAGAAGACCGTCGTCATCGTGCTTTCGGTCCGCGAAATCTGGCGGAGCAGGATCGAGACGACCGCGGTCAGCATCGCCCCCATCAGCCCGAACGCCGCGCCCCAGATCGGAAAGTTCGCCGCGCCCGGCTGTGCGACGATCACGACCCCCGCAAATCCCGCGACGACCGCGCTCCAGCGATGAATCCCGGTTCTTTCGCGCAGGATCAGCGCGCCGAGGATCGTCGCGAAGACGGGCATCGTAAATCCCAACGTCGTCGCCTCCGCCAGCGGCAGCGCGAGGACAGCGGTAAATGTACACGCCATCGCCATCAGCCCGATCACCGCGCGCAGCACATGTGCGGGAAACTTCGCCGAGCGCAGCGATCCCAGCCCCGGCCCCGCCGCGACGACGCCGCCGACCAGCAGTGCGGCGATGAACTGACGATAGAACAGGATCTCGCCCAGCGACGCGCCGCGCGCCTGCGCCATCTTGATAACCGCATTCATCGTCGCGAACAGGAAC
>JAPKCG010000196.1 GCA_028823055.1 Sphingomonas bacterium | reverse complement strand
GGTGATGCCGCGCACGCCCTGCTGCAGCACCTCGTCCGCCATCTCGAACGCTTCCTTGAACGTCGTATTGGCGGTGGCGATCAGGAACAGATTCTGATTCGGGATGACGATCAGCGTATCGACGAACTTCTGCAGCTCCTCGATTCCGCCATCGGCGCTTTTGGCGCGACGATTGCCCTCGAAGCTGAACGGCTTGGTCACGACGCCGACGGTCAGGATGCCCATATCGCGCGCCGCCTTGGCGATGACGGGGGCCGCGCCGGTGCCGGTGCCGCCGCCCATGCCAGCGGCGATGAACACCATGTGCATGCCCTCAAGCTGCTTGGCGAGCTGGTCGATCGTCTCCTCGGCGGCGGCGCGACCGATTTCGGGGCGCGACCCGGCACCAAGGCCCTGCGTGATCTTCGTACCGAGCTGGATACGCTGTGGCGCGATCGACTGTTTCAGCGCCTGCGCATCGGTGTTCGCGACGAGGAAATCGACGCCCTGCACTTCTGCACGCATCATGTTCGCGATCGCGTTGCCGCCCGCGCCACCCACGCCGATTACCGCAATCCGCGGCGTCAGTTCGTCAACCTCTGGCGTGATGAATTCGATGCTCATAAAAACTCTCCACCCTGCCCGGAAAAAACGGTCCGGTGCCCCTCGAATTAACCTTTTGCCTCAACGATTCGCGCGGTGCCACCGAAAAGAGCGCAAGCGGTCATATTTACTTAATAATTCGCACGCGCCGCCTGGATCAGTTTGCGCATGACGCCCATGCCGCGCTGGCGATGCACGGTCTGTTGCTGCGGTGCGAGACCGCGCAGATCAAGGGGATCGCTCGCCGCGAAAAAGGCGAGCCCCGCCAGCGTCGTGAAGGCCGGGCCGCCATGCGCCTCGGGCAAGGCCACCAGACCGCGCGGCCGGCCGACGCGGACCGACCGCCCCAACGCCTGTTGCGCGTAATCCGCAATCCCCTTCAGCTCCGCGCCGCCGCCGGTCAACACGACCTGCCGCCCCACCGGCCCTTCGAATTTCAGCCGCGCCAGCGCATTGCGGATCTCGCTCATCTGATGTTCGAGGCGCTGACGGACGACACCGATCAATTGCGCCTTGGTGATCTGGACCGCATCCTCGCCGCCATCTTCCGCGGAGATCGGGGTCACCGGGATCATCTCGTGATTGTCGCGCGGCGAGGCGTTGGCGCTGCCGTGGAAGCATTTCATCCGCTCCGCCTGCTGCCGCCGCGTGCCGAATGCGCTGGCGATGTCGTCGGTGATGTCAGCCGCCCCCATCGGCAGCGAGGCGAGCCCGACGAGCATCCCGCCCGCGAACAGCGAGACGTTCGTGATCCCCGCGCCAAGCTCGACGAGCGCGACGCCGAGTTCGCGTTCCTCGTCGCTGAGACAGGCGAGCCCCGTCGCGACGGGGCTCGCGATGATCGATTTGACTTCGAGATGCGCGGAGCGGACGCACAGGTCGAGGTTGCGGACGGGCGATCCATCGGCCGCGACGACGTGGATGTGGACGCCGAGCCGATCGGCATGGAGCCCCAATGGCTTCTTGACGCCGGTCAGCCCGTCGAGCGTGTAGAGCGCGGGCTGCGCGTGGAGAACCATGCGACCTTGCGGATCGATCGAGTTGCGACCCGCCGAAAGCAGCGCGTCGATATCGGCCTGTTCGACGCGATGCCCGCCGAGTTCGAATTCGACTTCGGCGACGTCGCTGACCAGCCCGCCCGCCGAAAAGCCGACCCAGACATCCTCGATATTGGTGCCCGCGATCCGTTCGGCCTGCTCGACCGCTTCGCGCACCGCCGCCTCGGTCGCGGCCATGTCGGCGATATAGCCACGCTTTACACCGCGGCTTTCGCGCTGCCCGGTGCCGAGCACGATCAGCTCGCCCCCGTCCCCCTTTTGCGCGATCATCGCCGATACTTTCGACGATCCGATATCGAGCGCGGTGATCAGCCCGTCCGGTCCAGCCTTTGCCATTATGTGTCAGCCCCCGCTTGAAGTTCCGCCCGGGTCGGTCCCGGTGCGGTCGATGTTTCGTCCGTCGGCAAGGTCCGCGCGACGTCTGCCCCCGGTTTGCGGGCGACGAGCTTCGTCGGATCGCGCATGTCGAAGCTGAGCCAGCCACGCCCCAATAGCGGGTGCGACCCATCCTTTTCGGCGAAGGTGACGAGCGCATCGCCTGCCCCCATTTCCGGCAGTTTCAGCGTCTCGCCACTGTCGAACGTCAGGTCCCAGCGGCGGTTGCCGACCCATGTCGCCGCCGTGATGCGCGGACGCAGCGCAGGTGCGGCGGCGAGCAGTTTCTGATACCCCGCCTCCTGCCGGTCGGCCCCCGGCCCGATGATGAGCGGCAGGTCGGGCATCGCGTTGCGATCGACGGGATCGAGCAACGCCCCCGTCGCATCGATCAGCGTCAATTGGCCATTATCCTGCCAGATCGCGGCGGCGGTGCGTTCCTTGATCGTAATGAGCAACGTATCGGGCAGTCGCCGTGACACCGCCGCATCCTCGACCCAGCCATAGGCGAGCAGCCGGTCGCGGATCGCAACGAGATCGACAAGCGGCATCGCCAGCGACGGCTGTTCAAGCGCGACCGCCCGGATCGTGTTGCTGTCCATGTGATGCTGGCCAACGATTTCGACCCCGGTGACGCGGAACCCCGCGCGGCCCGCGCCCTCACCAAGCGCGGTGCCGACCATGCCGGGCACGCCGAGCACCGTCGCGATGACGAGCCCCAACGCGACGACGCCACCCGTGATCGTCCAGGTCGCGATCCGACGGAGCGTCGCTTCGCTGACCGGCGCAGCCGCGACGAGCCTGTCCATCCGCGACACCTTGCGCACCGGTTGCTTCCTGCGCGGGGCGGGCCGGCGCGGCGGGGTGCCGCGTTTGATCGTGCGGCTCACGACGCCGCCGCTTTCATCGCATCGTCGACGATGATCTGGACAAGATCGGGATAGGAAATCCCGCAATGCCGTGCCTGTTCGGGGACGAGGCTGAGCGGGGTCATCCCCGGCTGCGTGTTCACTTCGAGCAGGAACAGGCCATCGACGCCGCGTTCGTCGTCCCAGCGGAAATCCGACCGGCTGCATCCCGAACAGCCGAGCACGCGGTGCGCGTCGAGCGCGATACGCTTGCAGGCGTCGGTAATATCATCGGGAATGTCGGCGGGAAAGATATGGTCGGTCATCCCCTCGGTATATTTGGCGTCGTAATCGTAAAAACCGCTCTTGGGACGAAGTTCGGTAACACCGAGCGCGCGGTCGCCCAGCACCGCCGTCGTCAGTTCGCGCCCCCGGACATAAGGTTCGGCGAGCAGTTCCTCGAAATCCTGCCACGGCCCCGCAACGTCGCGACCGACCGGTTCGCCGTAATTGCCATCCGTCGTCACGATCGCGATACCGACAGACGAGCCTTCGTTGACGGGTTTCAGCACATAGGGACGGGGCAACGGATCGACGGCGAAAATCTCCTCCGAGCGGACGACGCGACCGCCGGGCATCGGGATACCGTGGGGAATCAGCGTCTGTTTGGTCAGCACCTTGTCGATCGCGATGACCGAGGTGGCAAGGCCGCTATGCGTATAGGTGAGGCCCATCAGGTCCATCAGACCCTGGACAGTCCCATCCTCTCCGGGTGAGCCGTGAAGCGCGTTGAAGACGATGTCGGGCTTCACATCGGCGAGGCGCGCGGCGACGGTGCGATCCATATCGATCCGCGTGACGCGGTGGCCGTGCGTTTCGAGCGCGTCGGCGACGCCGTTGCCCGACATCAGCGACACCTCACGCTCGGCGGACCAGCCGCCCATCAGGACGGCGATGTGCAGCGATACGCTTGTCACTTTTCAACCCCCACGCGCTGGATTTCCCAGTCCAGCGTCACGCCCGAATGTGCCTTCACCCTGTCCCTGACTTCTTCGCCCAACGCCTCGATATCGGCGGCAGTCGCGTTACCGAGATTTAGCAGGAAATTACAATGTTTCTCCGACACTTGCGCGTCACCCCGGCGCAGACCGCGACAGCCCGCGGCGTCGATCAGCGCCCATGCCTTATGGCCTTCGGGGTTCTTGAAGGTCGATCCGCCAGTGCGCGAGCGGAGCGGTTGCGACGCCTCGCGTTCGGCGGCGATCCGGTCCATTTCCGCACCGATCGTCGTGGGATCGCCGGGCGTGCCCGCAAACACCGCCTCGACGACGATCGCGCCAACGGGCACCGCCGAATGGCGATAGGTATAGCCCAGCCGTGCGGCATCCCAGGTCTCGACCGAGCCGTCGCGCAGCACCAGCGTCGCCTCGATCAGGATATCCCCGACATCGCGGCCATAGGCGCCCGCATTCATCCGCACCGCGCCGCCAACCGTGCCGGGAATACCGCGCAGAAATTCGAGGCCCGCGATCCCCGCATCGCGCGCCGCGCTGGCGACGGTGATCCCCATCGCCGCCGCGCCTGCCCGCACTTGGCCATCCTTGATCCCGACCGTCGCCATCGCCTTGGGCAGGCGCACGACGACGCCGGGCACACCGCCGTCGCGCACGATCAGGTTCGATCCGACCCCGACCGGCAAGACCGGCACGTCAGCGTCGAGTGAGGCAAGCATCGCCGCCAGATCGTCGACATCCCTCGGACGAACCAGATATTCGGCCGGACCGCCGGTGCGAAACCAGATGAAATCGGCGAGACTGCCGCCAGCATCGACGCGCCCCGCCACCGCCGACAGGTCGATCCCGTCGGTCGTTGTCGTGTCGGTCAGCGCGCCTGCGTCATTCACCAGGCACCGCCCCACAAATTCATCCACGCGCTCCACGCCTTGACGTTCGCGTCGATCGCCTTTTTCGATGCTTCCTGCGCCTTGACCATCGCCTCGCTCGCATCGAGCGACTGCTGTCCGGCGGACATTGCGCGCTGACCGGCGTCGATCATCTGCTTTTGCATGTCGATCGAGCTTTTCATCCAGTCGGTCATCGCCGTTCTCCGATCGCGTCTGCAAGCCCTGCAGCCCATCTGGTGATATCGCCCGCGCCGAGACAGACGATCATGTCGTCCGCCGCGATCGTGCCCGCGAGTTCGTCGGCGAGTGCATCGGCATCCGCGACCGAGGCCGCATGACGATGCCCACGCCGCGTCAGCCCCTCGACCAGCGCCTGCGCATCGACGCCCTCGACCGGCTCCTCGCCCGCTGCATAGACGGGGGTGACGAGCACGCGGTCGGCGTCGTTGAACGCGGTCTGGAAATCTTCCATCAAATTGCCGAGCCGCGAATAGCGATGCGGCTGGACGACCGCGATGACGCGCCCTGCGACGCCTTCGCGCGCCGCCGCCAGCACCGCGCGGATTTCGACGGGGTGGTGGCCGTAATCGTCGATGATCGTGACATTGCCGCCATCGACCGCGACCTCGCCAACCTTGGTAAAGCGGCGTTTGACTCCGCCGAACTGCGCGAAGCCATGCTGGATCGTCGCGTCGTCAATCCCCATTTCGAGCGCGACGCCGATCGCGGCAAGCGCGTTCTGGACATTGTGCCGCCCCGGCATCGGCATTTCGACATGCTCGATCGAGCGCGTCGTGCCGTCGCGATGGCGAATGATGACTTCGAACCGGTTGCCGCCGGGGATCGGCGTGACGTTGACGCCGCGGACATCGGCCTGCGCCGAAAAGCCGTAAGTGACGACGCGCCGGTCGCGCACGCGCGGCAGGATATTCTGTACCTCTGGATGATCGAGACAGAGCAACGCCGCGCCGTAGAAGGGCACGTTTTCGACGAATTCGACGAAGGCGTCCTTCACCGCATCGAACGAGCCATAATGGTCGAGATGTTCGGGATCGATATTGGTGACCACCGCGATCGTCCCGTCGAGGCGCAGGAAACTGCCGTCGCTCTCATCGGCTTCCACGACCATCCAGTCGGACGCGCCGAGGCGCGCATTCGAGCCATAGCTGTTGATGATGCCGCCGTTGATGACGGTGGGGTCGACCCCGCCCGCATCGAGCAAAGCGGCGACCATGCTCGTCGT
>JAPKCG010000195.1 GCA_028823055.1 Sphingomonas bacterium | reverse complement strand
TCACCTACGCGGTGTTCGGGCAGCGGACGCCGTTGCTGGGCAAGGATGCAGGCTCTTGGGACTTTGTCGCCGAGCGGGACGCGCCGGGACGGTTGCCCGTCTGGGGCTTTGCGTCGGTGACGCGGTCGCGGGTCGATGGACTCGCGGTCGGCGAGCGGGTCTATGGCTATTGGCCGCTCGCCAGCCATGTCGTGCTGCAGCCCGAGCGCGTGCGCGAGAGCGGGTTCGTCGATGCGACGCCGCGGCGCGTCGCGCTGCCCGCTGCGTATAACAGCTATGTTCGGCTCGCTTCGCTGGGCGATCATCGCGAGGCGGATCATGACTGGTGGCCGATCTATCGTCCGCTGTTCCTGACCGGCTGGCTGATCGCGGATCAGTTCGAGGATGAGGGTGATTATGGCGTCGACACGATCGTCGTCAGCGGCGCGTCGAGCAAGACCGCCATCGGTTTTGCGCAGGCGATGCGGGCCAAGGGTGCGATGGTGCGGATGGTCGCGCTGGCCTCGGCCCGGAGTGCGGATTTCACGCGCGATACGGGGCTGTACGATGACGTCGTCGATTATGACGCGGTTACCGGCATCGCGGCGGGGGGGCAGGTCGCGCTGGTCGATTTTGCGGGCAATCCGGTGGCGACCCGCGCGGTTCATGAGCATTTCGGCGATGCGCTCGCGATCGATCTGATCGTCGGGCTTACGCATTGGGATGCGGAGCGGGGCGGTGAGGCTTTGCCGGGTCCGAAGCCGGTCGGTTTCTTTGCGCCGGGCCGAATGCAGAAGCGTAGTCAGGAGTGGGGCGCGGCGGCGTTTCGCGCGCGAACCGAGGCGGCCTGGCTGGGATTCATGGCGACGGCGAAGCGGCTGACTACCGTCGATCGCAAGGACGGTGGGGAGGCGGCACTCGCGGCGTATCGCGATGCGGTCGCGGGGCGGATCGATCCGCGTGCGGGCATGGTGATCGCGCCATGAAACGGACCGCCATCAACCGTACCGTCGTCATTTTCGATTTCGGCGGGGTCGTCACCTCTTCCCCGTTCGAGGCGTTCAACCGGCTGGAGGCGGAGAAGGGACTGCCACGTGACTTCATCCGGCGGATCAACGCCGCCGATGGCGACGACAATGCCTGGGCAAGGTTCGAGCGTGCCGAGATCGATGCGGCGGCGTTCGACGAAGCATTTGCGGAAGAAGCGCGCGCGCAGGGGCATGAGCTGCGCGGCGAAGAGGTGCTCGCGGTGCTGGCGGGCGACATTCGTCCACGGATGGTCGCGGCGATCGACTGGCTGAAGACGAACGGATACCGTGTCGGGTGCATCACCAACAATGTGCCGACCGGCAAGGGCGCGGGGATGGCGCGCACGGCGGAGAAGGCGGCGGCGGTTGCGGATATTCTCGCGCGGTTCGATGTCGTGATCGAGAGTTCGAAGGTCGGGATCAGGAAGCCCGATCCGGCAATCTATCAACTGGCGTGCGAGAAACTGGGGGTTGCTGCGGATGCGTGCGTCTATCTCGACGACCTTGGTATCAACTGCAAGCCCGCCGCTGCACTCGGAATGGTCGCGATCAAGGTGGGGGATACGGCGAAGGCGCTGGGCGAAATGGCCGATGCGATCGGCGTGGCACGGGAAGTTTTCTGACGGACAAGCGCTTGCCGATTGCGGCCTGTTGCCCAGCGTCGCGCACGCATCTATGCGGAGCGGCACATCTTAAGGAGGCGACATGGCGCAGAAAATTCACACCGACGCGGCGGCGGCGCTTGAGGGCGTGCTGTTCGACGGCATGACGATCTGTGCCGGCGGGTTCGGCCTGAGCGGCATTCCCGAACGCCTGATCGATGCGATCCGCGATGCGGGGACCAAGAACCTGACGATCGCGAGTAACAATGCCGGGATCGACGGCGAGGGTCTGGGCAAGCTCCTCCGCACGCATCAGGTCAAGAAGATGATTTCATCCTATGTCGGCGAGAATAAGGAGTTCGAGCGCCAGTTTCTGAGCGGCGAGCTGGAAGTCGAATTCTGCCCGCAGGGAACGCTTGCCGAGCGTTGCCGCGCAGGAGGAGCGGGTATTCCCGGTTTCTACACGAAGACCGGCGTCGGCACGCAGGTTGCCGAGGGCAAGGAAGTAAAGAATTTCGATGGCGAGGACTATATCCTCGAACGCGGCATCCGCGCCGACCTGTCGATCATCAAGGGCTGGAAGGCGGATGAGAGCGGCAATCTGATGTTCCGCAAGACCGCGCGCAATTTCAATCATCCGATGGCGACGGCGGGCAAGGTCTGCGTTGCCGAGGTCGAGGAAATCGTGCCCGTCGGCTCGCTTGATCCCGATGCGATCCATCTGCCGGGCATTTACGTCAATCGCCTGATCCTGGGTGCGCCCTACGACAAGAAAATCGAATTCCGTACCGTGCGCGAGCGCGAGGCGGCGTGAAGCGCGCGGCTACCGCGCTGCTGCTCGTCGCGATCGCGCCTGCGGTGACGGGGTGCGCGGCGCGGCAGAAGTTTCTCGATCGCATTCGCGCGGAAAAGGTGGTGCCGCAGACCGAGAATGAGCAGGCCGGAGATGAGCAGGCCGGCGATGAGCAGGCCGGAGATGAGCAGGCCGGAGATGAGCAGGCCGGGAACGTGCGGGCCGGGCGTGCGCGGGCTGTGGTCATGCAGGGCGCGGCCGCGTCCGACGATGGCGTAACGCTGACGCGGCTGAAGGAATTGCCCGCGCCCGGTGCGGACGGCGGGACGCCCCCGATGCGGCCTGCCGCTCGCGACAAGGGCGGGGCGGTGCCGCCGGGGATGCAGTTCGTCTATGGATCGGGTGAGGCGGTCGCGCTCGATATGCAGGCCTATCTGGGGCTCAACGATCTGATGTTCGCGCGGTCAAATGCGGCGCAGGTCGGGCATGTCGAACGATCGGTCGTGCTGGCAACGGGCGCGACGTTGAATAATCCAAGCTATCTTCCCTGCGGCGACCGGCCGCTCGCGGTCATTCTCGATGTCGATGAGACTGCGCTGCTCAATCTGGGGTATGAAGGTAACGAGGCGAAAACGGGTGCTCCTTATTCGCCCGACCGCTGGGACCGGTGGGAAAAGACGGGTGCCGGCGCGGTCGTTGCGACACCGGGAGCGATGGAGGCGAAAGTCGTCGCCGATGCGAGCAAGGTGACCTTCGTTTTCAACAGCAACCGGTCGGCGGCCAACGCGGCGGCAACCGAAAAGGCGCTGAACGGCGCGGGCCTGGGGCCTGCGGTTCATGGCGAGACATTGTGGTTGCAGGGCGATGACGGCGGCGGCAGCGGCAAGGACGCGCGGCGCCGGGCGATCGCGAAGAAATATTGCGTGATCGCGATGGTCGGCGACCAGCTCGGCGATTTCAGCGACCTGTTCAACCCGCCGGGCGCTACACCCGCGCAGCGACGCGCGCTGGCGGGCGGCAAGGCGATCAAGACGATGTGGGGGCATGGCTGGTTCGTGCTGCCAAACCCTGTTTACGGGACCGCGCTGAAGGGCGGGACGGACGATGTCTTTCCCGCCGACAAACGCTGGACCGAGACCGAAGGAGTAAAGTGAATGGCTTGGGATCGTAACCAGATGGCGGCGCGCGCCGCACAGGAACTGCGTGATGGCTATTACGTCAACCTGGGCATCGGTATCCCGACGTTGGTGGCCAACAACATCCCCGACGGGATGACGGTGACGCTGCAATCGGAAAACGGGATGCTCGGCATCGGGCCGTTCCCGTTCGAGGGCGACGAGGATGCCGACCTGATCAATGCGGGCAAGCAGACGATCAGCGAATTGCCGCAATCGGTCTATTTCAGCAGCGCCGACAGTTTCGCGATGATCCGCGGCGGGCATATCGACCTGACCGTGCTCGGCGCGATGGAGGTCGCGGAAAATGGCGACATCGCCAACTGGATGATCCCCGGCAAGATGATCAAGGGGATGGGCGGCGCGATGGACCTGGTCGCGGGGGTCAAGCAGATCATCGTCGTGATGGACCATAACGCCAAGGACGGCAGCCCGAAATTCATCCCGTCGTGCACGCTGCCACTGACGGGGAAGAATGTCGTCGACATGATCGTCACCGATCTGGGCGTGTTCAAACGCCCCGATCATGACAGCCGGTTCAAGCTGGTCGAACTTGCCCCCGGTGTCACGGCGGACGAAATCGCCGCCAAGACGACCGCGCAGTACGATACGTGATCGGACGGATCGCGCTGGCGGTACTGGCGATCCTCGTCGCTGGCGTGCTGGCGATCTATTATCTCGTCGAACCGCCGCGCGTGCTGAGCTGGGCCGATGCCGCGGTCGGCGGCGGGCGGGGGACGCAGCAGGTCGCGCGCGGCGTCGCGTTCGGCGATAATGGCCAGGCGCTCGATGTCTGGCGGCCCGCGAACGACGATCCGACGACGCCGCGCCCGGTGCTGATCTTTTACTATGGTGGCGGCTGGGCGCATGGCAATCGCGGGGCCTATGCCTTTGCGGCGCGCGCTTACGCCAAGGCGGGGTTTGTCGTCGTCGTCCCCGATTATCGCAAGGTGCCGGGCGTGCGCTTTCCCGCCTTCGTCCAGGATGCGGCGGACGCGGTCAAATGGACGCGCGACAATATCGTCGGCTATGGCGGCGACCCGACGCGCATCGCGGTCGCGGGGCATTCGGCGGGCGCGTATAACGCGATCATGCTGACAATGGACCCGCGCTGGCTGCGCGCAGTGGGCGTCGATCCCACGATCATCAAGGCGGCGGTAGGGCTGAGCGGGCCGTATGACTTTTTCCCGTTCGACAAACCGCGATCGATCGAGGCGTTCAAGGGCGTCGAGAATGGCCCGGCGACGCAGCCGATCCATTATGCGCGCAAGGGGCTCGCCCCGATGCTGCTCGTGACATCGACGAACGACACGCAGGTGCGGCCGTATAACGCGAAGAATTTGACGAAGGCGCTGGAGAAGGCTGGGTCGCCGGTCGAGCTGATCGACTATGACGGGTTGAGCCACGAAGATGTCGCGATGGCGCTGTCGAAGCCATTTCGTGGCAAGGCGCCGGTGCTGAACGACAGCGTTGCCTTCCTCAATCGCACGCTGCGCTCATCGCGATGAAACAAGCCTATATCTGGCGGAGCGAGGGCGCGGTGTCGCTGCCCGAGGTTCACCGCTCGGTCCGCGTGCCCGAAGGCGCGTCGTGGTGGCGCAAGCTCGCGGCGTTTACGGGACCGGGGTTCCTCGTCGCGGTCGGCTATATGGACCCGGGCAACTGGGCGACCGACCTCGCGGGGGGATCGGGCTTCGGCTATACGTTGCTGTCGGTCATCCTGTTGTCGAATATCATGGCGATCATCCTGCAGGCGTTGTGCGCGCGGCTCGGGATCGCGACGGGGCGCGACCTCGCCGCGGCGTGCCGCGATGCGTATAGCAAGCCCGTTTCGATCGTCCTGTGGCTGTTGTGCGAAATTGCGATCGTCGCATGCGATCTGGCCGAGGTGATCGGCACCGCGATCGGGCTCAACCTTTTGTTCGGTATTCCGCTGGTGTGGGGCGTGTGCCTGACCGGGCTAGACGTCATCCTGATCCTTATGCTGCAGCGTTACGGCTTTCGGCGGCTCGAAGCGTTCGTGATGGCGCTGATCGCGATCATCGCGCTGTGTTTCCTGTACGAACTGATCGCATCGCAACCCGACATGGCGGCGGTGCTGGCGGGCTTCGTACCGAAGACCGAGGTCGTGACGAATCCGACGATGCTCTACATCGCGATCGGGATATTGGGGGCGACGGTGATGCCGCATAACCTTTATCTCCATTCGGCGACGGTCCAGACGCGCGCCTATGACCAGACGCCGACGGGCAAGCGCGACGCGGTGAAATGGGCGACGATCGACAGCACGATCGCGCTCAGCCTCGCCTTGTTCGTCAATGCGGCGATCCTGATCCTCGCGGCGGCGGCGTTTCATACGATCGGGCGAACCGACGTCGCCGAGATACAGGATGCGTATCAGCTACTGACCCCGACGCTGGGTGCGGCGGCGGCG
>JAPKCG010000194.1 GCA_028823055.1 Sphingomonas bacterium | reverse complement strand
GTTCCCCGAGGCCGGAACGCGGGCCGGAACCGAGCAGGCGGATGTCGTTGGCGATCTTCGTCAGCGACACTGCGAGGGTGTTGAGCCGCCCCGAATAATCGACGAGCGCATCGTTGGATGCCAGCGCTTCGAACTTGTTCGGCGCGGGGTGAAAGCCGACGCCCGTCAGCGTCGTCAATTCGGCGGCGATGTCGGAATCGAAATTGTCGGGCGCGTTGAGCCCGGTGCCGACCGCCGTCCCGCCCTGTGCAAGCCGTGACAGCGCATGGTCGAGCATCGGTTCGATACGCACATGATTGAGCTTCAGCTGCGCATAATAACCCGAAAATTCCTGCCCCAGCGTCAGCGGCGTCGCATCCTGAAGATGCGTGCGCCCGATCTTGACGATATCCCCCCATGCGCGCGCCTTCGCCTCCAGCGCCGCCATCAGCCGTTCGAGCGCGGGCAGCAGTCGCCGCCGGGATGCGAGCACTGCGGCGATATGAAGCGCGGTCGGGAAACTGTCGTTCGACGACTGGCCGCGATTGACGTCATCGTTCGGGTGGACGGGCGATTTGCCGCCGCGCGTGCCCGTCAGTAATTCGTTGGCGCGTCCGGCAATGACTTCGTTGACGTTCATGTTCGACTGGGTGCCGCTGCCCGTCTGCCAGATTACGAGCGGAAACTGGTCGTCGAGCTTGCCGTCGATCACCTCGACAGCCGCGACATCGATCGCGTCGGCCTTTTCCGCGCCGATCGCATCGCGATTTACCCGCGCGGCGGCCTGTTTGACCAACGCGAGCGCGTGGACGATCTCGATCGGCATCCGTTCGCGCGCGGCGAAAGGAAAATTTTCGATCGATCGTTCGGTCTGTGCGCCCCAATAGGCGTCGGCGGGAACCTCGATGGCCCCAAGCGAATCGGTTTCGGTGCGGGTCTGGGTCATATCCCTTCCCTACTCCGCGATGGCAGCCTTGTTCCCTATCGCGTCACTTCTTGCGCTTGAAATCGACCGCGACGACGTTCGAACCGTCCTCGACCGGGATCGCGGTGGGGCCGTCATTTTCGGCCTCGTCATGCGGATCGGGGCCGTCGTCGGGACCCTCCTGCGCCTGAAAGCGGAGTTCGAAATTGACCGCGGGGTCGTGAAAGCCGGTGATCGCCGAATAGGGAATGACCAGTTTCGAGGGCACCTGATTGAACGACAATCCGACCGAAAACCGTTCATCGTCGACGATGAGGTCCCAATAACGGTTCTGCATGACGATCGTCATTTCGTCGGGGAAACGCTCGATCAACCGCTGCGGAATATCGACGCCGGGGTTCTGCGTCTTGAAGGTGATGTAGAAATGATGCTCACCGGGCAGCCCGCCCGATTCGGCGATCGTGGACAGCACGCGCCCGACCACGGCGCGCAGCGCCTCCTGTACGATCTCGTCATAGGGGATCAGGCTATCGGGCAGTCCGTCGCTCATTCGCCCTTGGGTAGCGGGCTTTGATCGCGGGTCAAGATTGCATGAGGCCGATGGCGCGCTATGGGATGCGAACGATGCGCACCGCCACGATCACCCGCACCACCGCCGAGACCGATATCTCGGTCACCGTCGATCTCGACGGCACCGGTTCCTACGACATCGAGACGGGGGTCGGATTCTTCGATCACATGCTCGAACAATTATCGCGCCATTCGCTGATCGATCTGCATGTGCGGACCAAGGGCGACCTGCACATCGACCAGCATCACACCGTCGAGGATACCGGGATCGCGATCGGCGAAGCGGTGGCCAAGGCACTCGGCGACAAGCGCGGCATCCGCCGATATGGCGATGCACTGAGCCCGATGGACGAGACGCTGACGCGCGTCGCGCTCGATATTTCGGGACGCCCCTGGCTCGTGTGGAAGACCCAATTTTCGCAGAAGCGGCTCGGCGAGATGGACACGGAGATGTTCCAGCACTGGTTTCACAGCTTCGCGCAGGCGGCGGGCATCACGCTCCACATCGAAACGCTGCATGGCGAGAATAATCATCACATCGCCGAATCGGCGTTCAAGGGGCTCGCTCGCGCGCTGCGCATCGCGGTCGAGATCGACCCGCGCAAGGCGGATGCGATCCCCTCGACCAAGGGCATGTTGTGAGCGGTTCCTTCACCCGGCCGTCAGCACCGTTATGCGTTGTCACGCTGACCTATATCGCGGATCTCGACGAGGTCGATGCCGCGATGACGCGGCACGTCGCCTGGCTGACCAAAGCCTATGACAATGCGCTGATCATCGCCTCGGGCCGACGCGTGCCGCGGACCGGCGGCGTGATTATCATGCGCGGTGACCATGATGCGGTCGCCGCGATCGTCGCGACCGATCCGTTCGTCGCCGGCGGCCTCGCAACGGCGGAGATCACCGCCTTTACCGCCAGCATGGCGACGCCAGCGCTCGGCGACATGCTCGGATGACGCTTGCGCTGATCGATTATGGCGCAGGCAATCTCCATTCGGTCGAGAATGCGCTGCGCGCGGCGGGATGCGATGACCTGATCGTCACCGCCGATGCCGATATCGTCGCGCGCGCCGACCGGATCGTGTTGCCCGGCGTCGGGGCCTTCGGTGCCTGTGCAAAGGCGTTGCGCGCGGTCGATGGCGTGGTCGAGGCGCTCGACGTGCGCGTTCGGCAACAGGGCATGCCGTTTCTCGGTATTTGCGTCGGCATGCAGTTGATGGCGGACACGGGCGAGGAGCTTGGCGTCCATGACGGGCTCGGCTGGATCGCGGGCACCGTCCGGCGGATCGAGCCCGCGACGATCGCGACCAAGGTGCCGCATATGGGCTGGAACGACGTCATCCCGACCCGTCCCCACGTGCTTGTCGAACCGGGCGAGGCCTATTTCCTCCACAGCTATGCGTTCGAGGGGGACGAAGCGGCGGCCGACATCCTCGCGACGACCGAACATAGCGGCCCGGTGACCGCCGCAATCGGGCGCGACAATATGTTGGGTGTCCAGTTTCACCCGGAAAAAAGCCAGCGTTACGGACTGGCACTGCTCGAAAGGTTTCTCGCATGGCGGCCCTGATCGTCTTTCCCGCCATCGATCTGAAAAACGGCGAAGTCGTCCGTCTGGCCGAGGGCGATATGGACCGCGCCACCGTCTATGGCGATGATCCCGCGGCACAGGCGATGGCCTTTGCCGAACAGGGCGCGGAATATCTCCACGTCGTCGATCTCGACGGCGCGTTTGCGGGGACCAGCGTCAATGGCGATGCGGTGCGCGCGATCGTCGAACGCTTTCCGGGGCATGTCCAGCTCGGCGGCGGCATCCGCACGCGCGACAGTGTCGAACGCTGGTTCGACCTTGGCGTGTCGCGCGTCGTCATCGGCACCGCCGCGCTCGAAGATCCCGATTTCGTTCGCGGCGCGGCGCGCGATTTTCCCGGCGGGATCGTCGTCGCGGTCGATGCGAAGGACGGCATGGTCGCGACCAAGGGCTGGGCCGACGTATCGACCACCAGCGCGACCGATCTTGCGCGCCGGTTCGAGGATGCGGGCGTTGCATCGCTATTGTTCACCGATGTCGGGCGCGATGGGTTGCTGAAGGGCTGCAATGTCGAGGCAACGGTCGATCTGGCGCGGTCGGTCGACATTCCCGTCATCGCATCGGGCGGGGTGAAGGGCATCGCCGAAATTCATGTGCTTGCGCTGCACACGCAGGATGGCGTCGAGGGCGTCATCACCGGCCGCGCGCTGTACGACGGACGACTGGATCTGGCCGCCGCCCTCAACGTCGCGGCGGCGGCGTGAGCGTCAGGGCACGCGTCATCCCTTGCCTCGACGTCGCCAATGGCCGCGTCGTCAAGGGTGTCAACTTCGTCGACCTGATCGATGCGGGCGACCCCGTCGAACAGGCGCGCGCCTATGACGCGGCGGGCGCGGACGAACTGTGCTTTCTCGACATCGGCGCAAGCCATGAGGGGCGCGGCACGATCCTCGATGTCGTCGCGCGGACGGCCGCGGTGTGTTTCATGCCGCTGACCGTCGGGGGCGGCGTGCGCACCGCCGACGATGCGCGCGCGCTGTTGCTCGCGGGGGCGGACAAGGTCGCGGTCAATTCCGCTGCGGTCGCGCGCCCCGACATCGTCGCCGACATCGCCGAACGTTTCGGCAGCCAATGTTGTGTCGCCAGCGTCGATGCGCGGCGTAGCGGCGATCGGTGGGAGGTGTTCACGCATGGCGGCCGCCGCGCCACAGGGATCGACGCGGTCGCCCACGCACTCAGGCTCGCGGAACTCGGGGCGGGCGAATTGCTCGTCACCTCAATGGATCGCGACGGCACACGTGACGGCTATGACATCGACCTGATCCGCACGATCGCCGATCAAGTCGAAATTCCGGTCGTCGCGTCCGGCGGGGTCGGCCGACTCAACGATCTTGTCACGGGTATCCGCGATGGCCATGCCAGCGCGGTGCTGGCCGCGTCGATCTTCCACTTTGGCGAGGCGAGCATCGCCGATGCGCATGCCGCGCTCGCCGACGCGGGTATCCCGGTGCGGACGCCGCTCGCGAAGGATTGACCCGAGGCGCATGGGGCGTCAGGTCGGCTCGATGGACCAGTTCGACCGCCTGATCGCGACGATCAACGAGCGCCGCAGCGCCACGCCCGCCACTTCCTATGTCGCCAGCCTGACGCACAAAGGCCGTGCCAAGATCGCCCAGAAGCTCGGCGAGGAAGCGGTCGAGACCGTCATCGCCGCCTGTTCGGGCGATGACGCGGCGATCGTGCCCGAAGCCGCCGACCTCGTCTTCCACCTCGCAATTCTGCTGGCCGATGCGGGCCTGTCGTTCGACGATATCCGCACCGAACTCGCGCGGCGCGAAGGCGTGTCGGGCCATGACGAAAAAGCGGCAAGGAGCCAATGATGCCGATCGACGCCACCAAACCCTATGACGACCAGAATATCTTCGCGAAGATCCTGCGTGACGAAATCCCGTCGAAGCGCGTCCATGAAGACGATTATGCCATCGCCTTTCACGACATCAATGCGCAGGCACCGACGCACATCCTGGTGATCCCGCGCGGCGCTTACGTGTCGTGGGACGATTTTTCGGCGCGCGCGTCGGATGCGGAGATTGCGGGCTTCGTCCGCGCGGTCGGGACGGTCGCGCGCGCGGCGGGACTGGTCGAGCCGGGCTATCGCCTGCTCGCCAATACCGGGGTCGATGCGCATCAGGAAGTGCCGCACCTTCACATCCATATCATGGCGGGCAAGCCGCTCGGCGCGCTGCTGTCACGCTAACGCCGCATAAAGGGATTGCGCACCCTCGATTTGGGGTTAGGCTCTGGGGTTCAACCGCACAGAGCGGACACAATTTCCCCGGGGGGATCAGGTAGATGATTTTTGGGCGCGTCAAGCCATTAGACGCCATTCTCAATGCGACCGAGGGCAAGACCTTGCATCGGACGCTGGGCGCATTTCAGTTGATGTTGTTCGGTATCGGCTGTGTGATCGGGACGGGTATTTTCGTCCTTACCGCGGTCGGCGCGCAGAAAGCTGGCCCCGGCCTGCTCCTTGCCTTCGCGATCGCGGGCGCGATCTGCATCGTCGCGGCGCTCTGCTACGCCGAAATCGCGGCGATGATGCCCGTCGCGGGCTCCGCCTACACCTATTCCTATGCCACCGTCGGTGAGTTTCTCGCCTGGTCGGTCGGCTGGGCGCTGATCCTCGAATATGCGGTCGCCGCATCGGCAGTCGCAGTGGGGTGGTCGGGATATTTCACGGGCACGATCCTCAACGAATATTTCGGCGTCCACCTGCCGCTATGGCTATCCGCAGGGCCGCTTGCCCTCGGCGGCGTCGCGGGCGGGTTCATTAATTTGCCCGCCGTGGTCATCTCGTTGCTCATCACCTGGCTGCTGATCATGGGCACGTCGGAGAGCGCGAAGGTCAACGCCATTCTCGTCGCGATCAAGGTCACCGCGCTGACCGCGTTCATCGCGCTGACGCTGACGAGCAAGGATTTCGACATGGCGCGGTTCAACCCGTTCCTGCCCG
>JAPKCG010000193.1 GCA_028823055.1 Sphingomonas bacterium | reverse complement strand
CGGTGCGGCTGGAACAGGCTCGAATATTGCTGCTCAATCAACCCGATTGAGCAACGGCAACGTGGTGGCCTGCATCGTCAACTGCCGTTCGATTTTCGTATAGCCATCGTTGGTCAACTGAATGGCGAACGCCACTTTGACCACCGGTTCGATCAGGTTCGAAGCCTCGAACGCCATCAGCCATCGCCAGATTGTGGCAACCGGTTCGCGCATCGTCGCGGCGATGTCGTCGGGGCGGATCAATCGACCTTCCGATTCGGCCAGATAGATTTCGAGCAGGATTTCCCAACCCTGGTCGCTGAACAGCGCCAGTCCGAACTGCTGCGCGCGCATCCGGGTTTCGGACAGATTCCGCTGGGCGGATTCCTGCAATCGCATCGCATGCGTGGGCACGCGCACCGGCTCGACAGCGAAGATCGTGCCGATCAATCTATGTTCGCCATCACGTGACATCAGCCGCGATACCTGAAGACTTGCATCGACTGGCGAAGCACCGGGGCGAAGATAGCGTTTGCGAACCAGCATCGGCCCTGCACGGCTCGACAGGTCGTTGACCATCTTTACATTGGCGGCAACATCGTCGGGATGCGTCAGATCGGCGAAATTGCGCCCGATGATGTCGTCAAGACGACGATGGATGAAATCGGCGACCGCTTGATCCATCGTTAGGATCGTACCGTCGCCATCGGACACCGAGTGCCCGATAAATCTGTTTGGCATGATCGACAGGCCCAGCCTTGTTCAAATATAAGCGGTTACCATAGATCAATTTTGCCATCGACGGAACTCTACTCGGCAAAGAGCAGTAAAATTTGTCAATGATTCGGTGCGCTTGCGCGGTTAACGCCCGGATTTCCGCCAAATCGCCGCCAGCGCCGTGCCGATCGTCGCCGCGCCACCGGGGCGGATCAACAGCCAATCGCGGATGGCTGGCCCGGGAGACGCGCCGATTACCTGTTTATACCCGCTGTCACCCGCTCCCCAGTCGACCTCAGTCATCCCGCGGTCGATCGCATCGGTCAGGTTACGATAATAAAGCAGCTTGCCGGGCGAATGCTTAGCATAGGCGGGGTCGTAACTGTTCGCGATCGCGTATTTGAGCGTCCCTGCGTCGAGATCGAACGAAAATGCCGACGCCTTGCCGTCGATTCGCAGTACGGCCGCACGCAACATCGACGCAATGACTGGATCGCTCGCCGCCGCGCGCCAGAACGCACCATGCCCCACATCCGTAAACTTGGCGTCGGAGCCATCGGTCTTGGCCGCGATCCAGCTCGCCTCTTCTATCGCCGCCAGTTCGTCGAACGCGCCGGCCAATCCCGCTCCGGTGACGAAATCCCAATCGAGTGCCCCATGCGCGCCAAGATGTTTTTCGTGGAAGCGATTTTTGCGCAACGTCGAATTGCGCGGCCACGTCCCCTGCTCGCGCTCCGCCGCCATATCGAGCAGCCAGCTGTGCGCGACGAACCGGTCAAGCACCGCCCACCCGCTCTCGCGCGCCGCGACGAGCAGCGGCTCTACCGCATAATCGCCATCGTAGACCGGCCCGATCCTCAGCGCGCGGATGTCGGTCGCCAGCGTCGACAGCGCCATCGGAATCGCTGCGGGGTCCGCGATCTGATCGACACAGAACCCCCGGAACGGCCAGTAACAGCCGGGAATCGACGCAAGTCCCAGCCCCCTCGGTCCCTTGGCGACGAACGGCAGTGTCAACGTGGGCACGCCGTCTTCTTCGACGACCAGCGTCCGCGCGGTTCCACCATAAGCCTCAAGCGCCGCGGCATACCAGCCGTGGCGCAGGAACCGATGCGTTGGTGCAGCGCGCGCCGCGACCGTATCGATCGCGGTCGACAGGCCCTCGCACACATGGCCACGCACGATGGGCGTCAGCCGGGGGAAATCGTCGAGTAGCATCGGTCTGGTCACCGACAACCTGCTATAGCCGCCAAGTTACGAATAGGTGCACGCGCCGCTTGGCGTCCATCAATCCGCGGATTACATCGCGCCTTATGCCATCCACGCTCGCCCTCACGACGATCGCCGAGACGATCCAGCTCTCGCTCAGCCCCGTCTTCATGCTCGCGGGCATCGGCGCGCTGCTCAACGTGCTGGCGGGCCGCCTGTCCCGCGTCGTCGACCGCGCGCGGGCGCTGGAGGCACTGCATCCGCGCACGACCGGGCCGGAGCATGACCATCACGTCTGGGAACTGCGCCTGCTCGATCGACGGATGTCGATCATCAACCTCGCGCTGTTTCTCGCGGTATCGAGCGCGGTGATGACCTGCCTCGTCGTCGCGCTCCTGTTCGTCGCCGAACTCGCCAAGCTGCATTTCGGTACGATCGTCGCGCTCGCCTTCATCCTCGCGATGGTCCTGCTGATCGCCGGGCTGATTTCCTTCATGATCGAAGTCCGCGTCTCGCTGAAATCGATCCACATCCGCCCGGAACTGCTCGAACGCGACTGAACCAGCCTAGCCTAGCGCACGCCCGCCAGCCCCGGCCCCACATCCGCGCTCGGCAGATCCCGCGGCGCAACCCGCGCCTTGGCGCGCTGCTCATAGGCATAGCCCGCGCCGAGCACCGTCGCCTCGCCGAACTTCGTCGCGATAAACGACATCCCCACCGGCAACCCGCCAACCAGCCCCATTGGCACCGTCAGATTGGGATAGCCCGCGACCGCCGGCAGTTCGCTCGCGCTCGGACCATTATATTGGTCGCCATAGACGGGATCGCTCAGCCACGCAGCGCCATAGCTCGGCTCGACCAGTATCTGCGCATTCGCGGTCTTGAGCATCGCGTCGATCCCCTCGACCCCGGCCAGCCGCAGCGATTTCGCGCGCGCCGCCTTGTAGTCGGGATCGGCGAGCCCCTTGGTCGTCATCGCGTCCTCAAAGATTTCCTGTTGAAAAAACGGCATTTCTTCCGCCGCATGTTCCTTGTCGAACGCGATCACGTCGGCGAGCGTGCGCGTCTTTACCGCGGGCGGCGTGGTCGCGAGATAGCTATTCAGATCCGCCTTGAGCTCGGTCTTGAGCACCGTAAATTCCGCATCGCCCAGCCCGTCGAGCGTGGGCGGCGTCACCTCGACCAGTACCGCCCCCGCCGCCTTCATTACCGATAGCGCCGCGTCGAATGTTGCCGTCAGCGCCGCGTTCATCGCCTTTGGCCGGACCACCCCGACCCGCATTCCCGACAGCGCACTCGTCGAAAGTCCCGCGGCATAATCTTTCGTCACCGCCCCTGCCGTGACCGGATCGGCAGGGTCACTTGCGACCATCGCCGACAGCAGCGTCGCGACGTCGCGCACGCTGCGCGCCATCGGCCCCGGCGTATCCTGGCTATGGCTGATCGGAACGACATGCGTCCGGCTGACCAGCCCGATCGACGGCTTCAGCCCGACGATGCCGTTGATCGCGGCGGGACAGGTCACCGAACCGTCGGTTTCGGTCCCCAGCGCGGCGGCGGCGAAGCTCGCCGCGACCGCCGCGCCCGATCCACTCGACGATCCGCATGCCGTCCGGTCGAGCGCGTGGGGGTTCCTGACCAGCCCGCCGACCGCGCTCCACCCGCTCATCGACTGCGTCGATCGGATATTCGCCCATTCGGACAGGTTGGTCTTGCCGAGGATCACCGCGCCCTGCTCGCGCAACGCCGCGACGACGGGGGCATCGCGCCGCGTCATATTATCCTTCAGCGCCAGGCTGCCCGCAGTCGTGGGCATCGCATCGGCGGTCTCGATATTATCCTTGATCAGGATCGGCACGCCATGCAGCGGCCCGCGCACCCGACCCGCTTTGCGTTCGGCGTCGAGCGCTTTCGCCTGCGCGATCGCATCGGGATTGAGTGCGATAATCGCGCGCAGCGTCGGCCCCCCGCCTTTGACCGGGCGATCCATCGCCGCGATCCGCGCCAGATACGCCTTGACCAGATCGACGCTCGACGCCCGCCCCGCGCGCATCATCATCTGCAGTTCGGAGATCGATCGTTCCTCCACCGTGACGGTCTTCGCTGCGGCGGCAACGGGCGCGACAACGGACAACGCAGTCGCCATCAACAGTCCGGTGATCAAGTGCCGCATATTGTCCCCTTTTTTATCGTGCCACGATAGTGCGTTGCGCAGTCCGTGACCGCAAGCGTGATTACCGGCTCGGTCGCACGCTGAACCGAAGGCGCTACGCTGCGTTGGTTGCCCTGACGCTGTGACGAAGGAATCGTGTGACCAGCATTTTGAAGATCATCGGCGCGACGATACTGTTGCTCGTCATCCTGTTCGCGCTGGCGGTGACGATCGTGCCGCGCTTTCTCGACCGCGTCTATTATCGCGGCCCCGTCACCGATCATTTCGATGGCGAGCATTTCTTCAACCCGGGCGGGAACGACGACACGCTGCGACCACCGGGCGGCGGCGGACGTGCCAGCTTCATCTGGAAATATCTGACGGGCACCGATGGTCGCCCGGCATGGCCCGACCATGTCCCCGTCACCCCCACCAAACCCGCCGCGCGGATCGAGGGTAAGCGCATGGTCGTCACCTGGATCGGCCACGCCACTGTCCTGATCCAGACGCAGGGGCTCAATATCCTCACCGATCCCGTGTGGAGCGACAGGGCTGGCCCCTTCGACCGGCTTGGCCCGACACGCGTTGCCCGGCCCGGCGTCCGCTTCGACGATTTGCCCAAGATCGACGTCGTCCTCGTCAGCCACAATCATTACGACCATCTCGACAAGACGACGCTGAAACGCCTGTGGCGACGCGACCACCCGCGCATTGTCACCAGCCTCGGCAACGACAGTGTAATCGGGCAGACGGGCGCACAGGCCACCGCGCTTGATTGGGGTCAGCGCGTGACGTTGCGCCCCGGTATCGACGTCATCGTCACCCGCAATCATCATTGGGGCAGCCGCTGGGGCACCGACCGCAACCGCGCGCTCTGGTCGAGCTTCGTCATAACCTTCCCGGCGGGGGGCAATGTGTTCTTCGCGGGCGACACCGGGATCGGCGATGGCCAATGGCCCGCCGAGGCCGCCGCCTACGGCCCCATCCGCCTCGCGCTCATCCCGATCGGCGCCTTCCGCTTCGTCGCCGGCCAGATGGCGTCGGGCAGTCATATCGGCCCGATGGACGCGGTGAAGGTCTTCGCGCGCTTGGGCGCGTCGCGAGCGATCCCGATCCACTGGGGCACCTTCCGCCTCAGCTATGAAGGCTATGACACGCCGCCCAGGATGCTCGACGCCCTGATGCGCTGCACCGGCGGCGACCCCGCCAGCTTCACCGCCGCGCAGATCGGGCAGCCGGTGATGGTCCCCGTCTTTTCATCGCCGATCAAGCCCGATGAGAGGAAAATCGCCGCATGCATGAAAACGCCGGAAATTACCTCGCTCCCCTAACGCGCGCCAGCAAACGTCTTCGACAGCCCATGATACAGCTTTTCACGGCATACGCCTTGGCTCGCCCAGTCCGCGATGAACGCGGTCGCGAACATGGGGAGCAGCAGCCCACGGCTCGCGGTCGTTTCGGACAGGATAATCACCGCCGTAAGCGGCGCGCGCACGACGCCCGCGAAATAGGCGCACATCCCCAGGATCACGACTGCTCCTGCCGGCTCGCCCGGAAACACCGCGTGGAGCATATTGCCGACGCCCGCGCCCACCGCGAGGCTCGGCGCGAAGATACCGCCGGGTAGTCCAGCCACCGCGGTCGCGATCGTCGTCGCGAATTTCGCCGGGCCGAACCACAATGGTGCATCGGTCCCGACGATCATCGCCCGCGCCGCGCCATAGCCGGTGCCCCAGGTAAGACCGCCGAACACCCCGATGACCGCAACGACGATGCCGCACATCCCGGCAAACATGATCGGGTTCGCCTTCACCCAGTCGGTGGAGCGATGGCGCCCCGTCGCCAGCGCCAGCACGATCCGCGAAAAAAAGCCGCCCGACGCGCCACCGACGATCCCCGCGACCGGCACGACGAACAACGCGGTGCCGATCGACATATGTGCGCCGATCGCGCCGAAATAGACGTAATCCCCGGACAA
>JAPKCG010000008.1 GCA_028823055.1 Sphingomonas bacterium | reverse complement strand
GCGATCGTCGAGATGAAGCGACGTTCGCCGCGGCAGTCGGTCGACACCGGCCGGAACAGCGGTGCGATCGCCTGGTGGGTGCGGTGCGTGCGTCCGAGCCCCTGGATGGCCGCGTCTGCGCGCCAGCCCGGCTCGAGGAGGTAGTGATTGCGGCGCGACTGGTTTTCGCACGTCAGGCTCGCATGATAGCTGCGGCCGGTCCCGCCAGCGTCGGAGAAGATCAGGATCTTCTTCTGCCCGCGCATGAAGGCGTCGGTCTCGGCGAGATTGGTGCGGGGCGAGCGGCTTTCGACGCGCTGGCGACCGTGGGCGTCCATGATGACGCGCCGGCTGCGCCCCGTCACCTCGGCAACCGCATCGGTGCCGAAATGGCCGATGATATGATCGAGGGCGGAGCCGACGATCGGCAGCGCGCAGAGCTGCTCAAGGAGATTGTCGCGCATCTCTAGCGCCTCTCGGGCGAGGACGGGGCGGCCGTCTTCGTCCGACATCGGTTCGGAGCGGGTCTTCCCGGTATCATCGACATAGGTCTTCATCTGCCGCACGGGGAAGGCGGCCGTGAGGTACGACATGAGGAACTCGCGGGGGGAAAGCTCGATGTCGAGATTGGCGCGTTCTTCGACGGTCAGCGCGGCCAGTGCCCGGTTGAGCATCGCCTCGGACGTCGAGACGAGCTGGATCACCACGCTCTCGCCGCGCGCGAGATCGGCGCGGATCGCGGGCACGAGCGAAGGCAGCTTCATGCCGATCAGAAGCTGGCAGAAGAACCGCTGCTTGGTCGACTCGAACATCGACAGCGCGGCCGCTTTGGCGCCGCTGTTATAGGTGTCGTTCGAGAAGCTGTCGGTGACGCGGGTCGCATCGAGCGCGGCGCGCAGGTTCGCGTGGATGATCGCCCATGCGTCGGCATAGGCATCGTATACCTCGATCTGGTCGGCGGTGAGGTTATGCTGGAGGATGTCATACTCGACGCCGGCGAAGCTCAGCGCGCGCGCGACATAAAGCCCCTGCATCTTCAGATCGCGGGCGATCAGCTCCATCGCTGCTATCCCGCCACGTCGCAATGAGTCGACGAAGGTGCGGCGATCGGCGAATGCCGTGCCTGGACCCCAGAGGCCGAGCCGGGTGGCGTAAGCCAGATTGTTGACGTCGGACGCGCCGGTCGCGGAGACGTAAAGGACGCGAGCGCGAGGCAGGAGGTTCTGCAGGCGGACGCCGGCGATGCCCTGGTCGGACCCGTCCTTGGTGCCGAAGCGCCCTTCGCCGCCAGCGACACCGGCCATCTCGTGCGCCTCGTCGAATACGACCATGCCGTCAAAGTCGTCGCCGACCCATTCGAGGATCTGCTGAAGCCTGGTCCCCTTGTCGCCGCGGTTGGAACGCAGCGTCGCATAGGTGAGGAACAGCACGCCCTCGACTGCACCGATCGGCGTTCCCAGTTTCCACTGGTTGAGATGCTGGATGTCGAGCGCGAGACCGCCTACGGCGGTCCAGTCGCGCCGCGCGTCTTCGAGCAGCGTCTCGGTCTTGGAGATCCAGATGTGCTTGCGGCGACCGCGCAGCCACTGGTCGAGGATGATCGCGGCGACCTGGCGGCCCTTGCCGGCGCCGGTGCCGTCACCGAGGAAGAAGCCGGTCCGATAGGGACGGCCTTCCGCGTCGGGCGTGAGCGAGAGACCCTCCTCGACCGCGTTGAAGCGGCCAGACAAGTCGCGCTCGAAGGCGTCGCCGGCGTAGATCAGCGTCTCGAGCTGGGCGTCCGACAGCACCTTGCTATCCACCACCTGCCTTGGAAGCTGCGGGACGTAGGTCGGCCGCGGCGCGGTGATCGAACCCATGGCGATCGATTCCACCAGCGCGGTCGGATGCGCTGCTGCACACGGGATCGCGATGCGGCTCGGCCGGTACGGCAGATACACACCGACGGACTCGCCGGTCGGGACGGGCTCGGCGAAAACGGTATAGTCGATCGCGATCGCCGCGAGCGACTGAGCTGTCTTGCCTGCGGGCGCAGCGAGGCGCGGTTTGCTCGCTAGACCGCCTAGCAGCGAGCCGCTCCCACTTGGGCGGGTGAGAAGCGCGGTTGTGCTACGCGCAACGGATGCGGGCTTGGTGGCGCGAGCAGCGCGGGCGGCGATCGCCGAAAGCGCGTCCGCCAACGTCTCGCACCGGAGCAACTCGGCATGATCGCCGGCGCCTTTTTCCAGCACCATGATTTTCACGGGTTGGCTGGTGCCGTGCTTGGCGTAGGTATTAGCCGGCAGCTCAAGGTGGAGCGTCAGCGTGCAGCCTTCGGTCGCCTTTGCCCAGGCCCGGCTCGAGCTGTCGACACGATCGGGGAGGATGGCAGCGCAGCGGCCTCCGGCCGCAAGGCGTACCAGCGCGGCACGAAGATGCCGGCACGCAGCAAGCGGGTCGGCGTGGCGACCGATGCTGCGTGAGAAGGGCGGATTGATAAGGACTGCCGTCGGCCGAATTGCTGGGGCCAGCAAATCGTGGATCAACTCGCCGTCGTGGCGCGTGACGGGCACGGCCGGGAAGGCAGCTGCAAGCATCTCGGCACGGGCTGGATCGATCTCGTTCAGAACCAGGTTTGCGCCGGCGCGCTGCGCGAAGACAGCGAGGAGACCCGTCCCGGCCGAGGGTTCGAGAACCAGATCCGTGGGCGCGATTTGGGCCGCGAGGGCGGCGAGGTACGCGATCGGGGCAGGGGTGGAGAATTGCTGAAGCTCGATCTGCTCCTCGCTACGGACAGTGTGCGTCGGCAAATTGCCGATTAACCGGGTGAGCGCGCTGAGGCACGCCCCAGAATCAGTGGGAAGTTCGGCGTTCGCGAGGTACAGGACCTCGGCGAGTTCGAGCATGTCGTAAGCGTCGCGGAGCGACCAGCGTCCATCGGCCGAGGAGCAGCCATAGGCTTGCTCCATGACCCACAGGAGTGTGTCCCGCTCGACAGATCCGTTCCGGGCGATTGCGGCAGCAACGGCTTTTGCGGCGGTGACCGAGGGTTCGGTGAAATCGAGTTCGAGAGCTGCGGCTGAAGTGCGCATCGAAAGCCTCCGTGTTGGCGTCCGGTGCCCATCACCGGATCAACAGGCCGAAGGCGTCCTCTCCTCTCAATCGGTTGGCGCTCATCTCCCCTGATTGGCGCGCCAAGCATCGTTCCAGTCGTCATGCCGGTCGGGAAGACGCACTTCGAGTGTCCGTCCGTTGCCCACAAGATGATCGCGCGCGCTCCAGGCCCACCTCGGCCGGCTTGCCACGGTCACCGTAAACCACAATCCGGCGGACCTTTGACGGGATTTCGATCAGCGCCAGTCGCTCGATGCCGCCTAATGCCCAGGTCGGCGTCCCGAACCATTCCATCGCCGACATCGCATCCTCGATCCCCTCGGCGAACCCTAGCTCGTCGGTCGCAGGAGCCAGTCGGATCGCCGCCCCGCCGAGCACTCCGAGCGCGACTTTGGGGTTGGCCAGCGGTTTGCGGGTTATGACCTGCAGATCGAGGAATGTCCGCTGGACCGCGATCAGCCCCAGATCAGTTTCAACCGCCGCGATCATCGCCGGAAGGATCCGCTTGGTGGGCCCCTTTCCGAGCACGGTACGGGGATTATACCGTAGCTTTGGCGAGAGAAGCGTGATCCCGCGGGCCTTCAAATAGGCCTCGGCCGGGCTGCCGGCGATCGCATCGCTCGATCGCCACAGACGCTTGGCGAGTTCGCCGAGATCGCGTTCGGGTTTGCGCTCCCGCATGTCGAGCGGCGCACGATCATGCAGTCGGAGCCGGTCGAGAGCCTTGAGAACGTCGGTCGTCTCGCATCCTGCAAAGCAATGGAACAGAATCGCGGTGTCGCCGAGCCGCACCGAAAGGCTCGGCGTTCTGTCATCGTGGGCGGGACAGAGACATTCGCCGCGCGTCCCACGCCACACGCCGCCGAGCTGCTCGACGATCTCGCGGGCACGCGCTTGCGCGTCGGGCGACAGTTGCGACATGGTCCTTGACCTGGGTGAGACAGTGGTCGACATGGATAGCTCCGATTTGCGTAAAACCGGAAGCGCCAAAGCCGCCTCTCCTCCGGGTCAGGCCACCGCCTGCCTCATCCAGCGTGTTCGCTCTGTTTTTCCATGCGTTTGAGATAGTTGTAGAGGGTCGAACGACTGACATTATGCTGCCGGGCCACCGCTGCTGCACTCATCACCTTGGCATCCGCCTGGATCCGTTCCCAATCCTCCGGGCGAAGTATTGCCGAACGACCGGCGATACGAACGTCGCCATCCTCGGACGCAACAGCGGTCGAAAGGATCGCAAACGCCGTGGTGATCGCCGACAGCGTCTCCTTGAAGCCATCGCGCGCGCCGTGCAGATTGTCGTGAAGGATCTGGAGGTGGATTTTCCGCTCGATCAGCAAGGACAGCGTCGTCAGGAGATCCTTGCCGGAAACCGCGATACATTCGAGACGAGAGACGACCAGCGTATCGTCAGGCTGAAGTCGGTTGAGCAGGGCGACGCGCTTTTTCAGGTCGCGGGGATGACGGCCGCGCCCGTGATCGACGACGACATCGCAGCAGCCCGCCCTGGTAAGTGCAGCGACCTGTTCCTTGAGGTCAGCGGCATGCAAAGATGGCCGAGCATATCCGATCGTCTGCAACTACACGTCCCCTACGGGGCGGCAGCCCCCGGCGAGCGTGTGCGATCCATGCGACCAAAAAGATTGCACCCAGATCGGATCAGATTCACGCCTAACCGGGATTAACCCTACTATAAACCCGTTGCGCAAGCGACTCGATTCCGCGTTCGAGCGGGTCGCAACGCGACTTTTTGGAAGTAACAGGCGGGGCTTGCTCACTGAATTTCCTGATCAGGAAGCCGGCGACGCACCCGCTGGGCGCGTCGTCGCTTCGGAACCGGGTGTTGCAAACCTAAAGCAAGTTAGGCGCGGACGCCTTTAGCCGAGTGGCTTGGACATACGCGTCCGCCACCCGGTCTATTCGAACCGGCTCTTGCTTCGGGGTTTGCACGCCCCATCCATGTCTCCATGGACCTGGCCTCTTTAACGAGGGGGCGATTGGGTCGGCAAGCGACTTGTTGCTCTGCCAAACTGTGCTCACTTCGATGAACGGCAACCGCGCCGATCCTCCCCGCGCCGTTGCTGCACATCTCTTTTGATAAGGCGCACATTTCTGCTTTTGTTCTTGCGTCAATTGACTCAGAATCGCTGTCACCATGCCGATCCGACCCGAACATCGCTGGCTCTATCCGATCGACTGGCCCGAACTATCGCGGCTGGTGCGTTTCACGCGCGCCAAGGGGCGCTGCGACCATTGCGCGCGTCCGCATGGACAGATCGTCTTCCATCTTGGCGACGGGCGCTGGTGGGACGCGGCCCCGCGCTGCTGGCGCGATGGTCGCGGTCGGCGTGCCGGTAAGCCGGCCAGCGATATTCTAGGGATGGTCCGGCAAACGCGCGTCATTCTCGCCTGCGCGCATCTTGATCACGACCCGACGAACAGTCCGCAGCGTAACCTCGCGGCGTTATGCCAGCGCTGCCACATGCTTCACGATGCCGTCGAGCACCGCCGGCGACGTTGGTTCAATGCTTTTCGCAGGCGTGCGCTCGGCGATCTGTTCGCCGGCGACTACCACCGGGCGATCGAGCGTCACCCCGCCCGGACCGTCGGCACCTCGGCGAGCCGGGTGGTGTAGGCGGGGGACTTCATCTCGGACCGCGCTTTCCAGTCGTGCTTGAAACCCTGCGATGCCGTCACCGCCGAAAAGCGACCGAACCGACCGTTGATCTCGTCCAGCGCGGCCATCAGCTGGCCGCGCCGCTCGGTATCCCCCTCGAACAGCGTACGCGGGCGCAGCTCGGCCGCGATCAGATCATCGAGCATGATCCCGGCCTTGGTTATACCATAACCGTCGCGCCAGGCGTGTTCCGCCCCGCGGCGTGCGGCGTCGATCAACTCCAGGCTGTCGTTGCTCATCGGGTGCAGGGCGAGCGTCCGGGTCGCACTATATTGCGGCCGATCAGGCCGGTGTCGGTTGGTGTGAAAGAAGACGGTGAGGCGCGCCGCGACCAGACCATGCTGGCGCAGCTTCTCGCCGCCGCGCATCGCATATTGCGAAAGAGCGCCCATCAACGCGTCGAAATCGGTGACGGGTGATCCGAACGAGCGGGTCACCGCCATGCCTTTGCGCTGAGGTTCGACCGCTTCGACCGCACCCGATGGCACGCCGCGCAACTCGGCGACGAGCCGCTCAAGCACGACGGTTCCGACACCGCGCGCCTGTTTCATCGGCATATCGCGCAGCGCGCCAGCGGTCATGATGCCGAGATTGGCGAGCTTGCGGGCAGTCGCACCGCCGACACCCCAGACATCGCCGACGGGGAACCGGTCCATCACCCAGTTGCGGACGCCTGCATCGCGAAGGTCGGCGACGCCCGCGAATAGAGGGTTCTTCTTCGCAGCTGCGTTGCCGAGCTTGGCCAGCGTCTTGGTATCGCCGATCCCCACGCAAGTGGGGATGGTCGTCCAGCGCTGCACCTGGTCGCGCATGGCATTCGCGTGCGCGACCAGGTCGCGATCCTCGAAGCCGGCCAGATCGACGAAGGTCTCGTCGATCGAGTAGATCTCGAAGTCGCGCGCAAAATCCTGAACGGCCGCGACCACCCGGCGCTGCATGTCGCCGTAGAGCGTATAATTGCTGGAGAGGACGCGGATGCCGTGACGCTCGATCCGGTCGCGCAACAGATGGAGAGGGTCACCCATCTTGATCCCGAGCGCTTTCGATTCCGCACTGCGGGCGATCGCGCAGCCGTCATTGTTGCTGAGCACGATGACCGGCACGCCGACGAGGCTCGCGTCGAAGGCTCGTTCGCACGACACGTAATAGTTGTTGCAGTCGATCAGGGCGATGGGGGTTGTCATGGCAACCGCCGCGCCACCCCGTCGAGGACACCCCAGATTTCGACATTTTCGTCGACGAGGGTGTTCGGATAGCCCTCGGCTTCGGGGATCAGCCAGAAGCGCCCTTCGATCCGGGCAAGACGCTTGAGGGTACGGTCGCCGTGCACTAGCGCGACGACGATCGAACCGGCACGGGGCTTCTTGGCCCGATTCACGATGATAAAATCGTCGTGGAGGATGCCAGCGCCGGTCATCGAATTGCCCTCGACGCGCATGATGTAGCTCGCCGCCGGATGCTGAACGAGCCAAGCGCCGAGATCGATCGGTTCTTCGAGATCGTCCTGAGCCGGAGAGGGGAAACCCGCCGGTGTCTTGATCAGGAGAAGCGCGATCTCACGCGGCACCAGTCGGATCGGAACGGTATGGAGGCGGACCGGAAACATGACGACCATTTCAAAACGGGAGGGAGGACCATCCTATCTTGAAACGGAACAAATGGGGAACAAGAGAATTCGGGAATCACGAGTGAGGAGCTGTGCAACCGTCCTGTTGGTCGTCAGGCGGCTGCGTTTTCCAGCAGCACGGGCGCCGAACGCCCCGTGCGGGGGGTGAGAACGACCACCGTGTCGGGCTTGGTGATTCGCCGGCCACGGCTGTCGATCCGCGGCGTATCGGGGATCACGTCCTTCAATGTCACCGCATATTCGGGCAGGCGATCGTCGGATTCGACCTCTTTCAGATGCTGCTTGAATTTCGACAGCGACGAGGACGAGCCCACCTTGGCCGACAGCATTTCAATCGGCATCTCGATCGCATCGCCTTCGCAGTGGCAATGCGCGATTTCGTAAAGACGCCGTTCGATGGTGCCGAGCCGGAAATAATCGTGATGGTACGAGTAGATATGACCGTCACGTTCGATCGCCCGATAGAGCCATGCACAAAGCCGCACCTTCACGACCCGCATCTGCTCTTCGCCGCTGGGCAGCGTGATGTAATTTGCCGCCGCCTCGGCCAGCCAGGAGAACCATCCCTTGTCCTGCTGTGCGCCGGTCCGGATATTGGTCTTGATCTGGGTGCCCTGCAGGCGCTCAAGCGCATCGGTAAAACGTTGATAGTCGCGCTTGCCGGGGCGGGCGACGCCGGTGATCCTGAAAAAGTCGTGTGCGGTGAAAGTGAAATCCTGCCCGACCTCGCCGCCGCGCGAAATTTCCTGCGCCATCAGTGATGCGATGTAGAGGATGATCTCCTTGTCGTACATCGTTGCGATCCCGGTCGCGCTCGGCCGGATTTCGATCTTCACGTTTTCCTGCTCGTAGACGAGCGGTTTGTGAACGGCGACTTTGGAGAGGGCGAAAAAGGGAAAATCCATCACGCTGCGTTCGCCACGGACCTTGCCGTGCAGCGGACTGTCCACCTCGAAGAGGTTGCCCTGCTTGATGATCACGGATTGTTTGGTGCTCATCCCTCTTGTCCCTCTCGCACATCTGTCGCGCGACGAATCGTTCAATACCGTTTTTTGCGCCGCCGTGCAGCCACCGGTGGCGACGATGTGCCCGAAAGCACGTGGATTTGTCGCTCCAAACCGCGCCTTCGCTGTCGTTTGCGTCACCGACTCGCGGAACGGATCATTATCGCTCGTGCTTTCGGGCATCGCGTGGTGGAAAGGCCATTACGTATGATCCATCGGGCTCACTTTGACGAACTGCCCGAAAGCACGAAGGATCGGGACAGGGCGCGCCGCGCCATGTCGCCGATCGAGCTAGCGTCGCCGCCATCCTGCATCGCCCGCATCGTCACCGATCGCCGGTTGTCCTTCAGCCCGTGGAAGGTGCGTCCGAGATGGAGCTCGCCACGCGATGCCCGTTCGCTCATGCCGCGCAGATAGGCTCCCGGCTGTCGCACCTCGCCGGCCTGATATTTATAGACCGTGGCAATGACCGACGCGGCGGCGCCACGCTGACCCATCAACCGGCAGGCTTCATGCCAGGCGTGGCGATGGATCGAGTTTTGAGCGACCAATCGCTCGGCCAACTGGATCACGTCGCCCCATTCGCGTTTCTCGAGCGCTAAGGTGTGACAGAGCTCAGGCGTGACCGACTCGATGAAGCTGGGATCGATACCATGCTTGGCCAAGTCCTCTTCGACGTCGGATTGCGGAAGCGGCGACCCTGCAGCATAATTCCTGCTACTTCTTTCCGCCGAGCCATTACCTGTAACTGCTTTAGCAGTTTGGGGTTGATTTGTAGTTGTAGAGTGAATGCAATCTGGCGCATCCGTGGGTGCAATATGATGTGAAACGACTTCGACATTATACGTATCAAGATGCCGCAGCGCATCACGCACGACCGCCTCCAGCGCCCGTGCGCGGGTCTCAATCTGCTCGACGCAGCCCGTTAGGAGCTCGACATCACGCACATTGCGCATCTGTCGGGTCGCGCTCAGCGCCAGCGCCAGCTCTTCGTCCGCCTTCGCTGCGGGAAGAGCGTTATCGATGGCGGTCTGGGCGAGGCTGGAGATCAGCCGCCGGGCCGCGGACAGGCGCTTCTTGAGCCTGTCGATGCGCTCGTCCTCGCGCGCGCCGTGCTCGGCAATCGCCTGAAACTCCTCCATTCTCGTGCCGATCGGGCTGAGCACGATGCCGTACGCCCATTTGATCTGGCCGTCGGCCCCGCGCACGCCGCCGCGGTGGCCATTGGGACTGTCGCGGTGACTGATCAGTCTAAGCTTGATGGCGCGGTCGAGCAGGTTCTGCACCTGCCGGACCTGGAGCCCGAGCGCGCGGGCGAGCTTCTCGTTGCGCGGCCAGACGATCGGCGTCGCGCCGGCCTGCCAGTCTTCGGGCTTGGTCCAGGCGAACATCACGTCGATGAGTTGCACCACACTCGGCGGCACGTCGATATAGGCAGCGGCCCGCTTGAAGGCAGCAAGCGCCTGACCATGGCCCTGAGCATCCGGCAAACCACGAAACTCCGTGGCCAGGCGAGCCGCCTCGGCTGCCGCTCCATCGAACCGGCGAAAGCCGGCCCCTGGTTGATAGGTATGCGCCATCGTTCGGTAACCCCCTTTGTGGAGCCCGTGCAGACACAGTGCCTCGATGCGCGTGACGCGCTTCTTTCTTGAGGTGGAGGGGGAATCCGGCTAGAGAGTGATTGTCACCTCGCCCCTAGCGGGCACCTCCGAAAAGCCCGGCCTCGCGCCGGGTTTTTCATGTCGGCACGACTCCCCCTGTGCATCGCGATGCGCCAGCGGGATGTGCGACCCCACGCCGACGGCTCGATCCATATCGTCGTCAGGCTGCCAAGGTGGCGCCGAATCAACCGACATCGAGCCTCGCAATTCTTAACCACCCCAGCGCTTTGCGCCGCGTCCCTAAGCTCGTGCTTTCGGGCAGAACGGCCGGGAAATGTTCGTGCTTTCGAGCAGACCGTCGCCGGTAGCTTGCGCCCGGCCGCAATCGAGATGCGTCGGACTCGTGCTTTCGGGCAGGACGTCGCAGCAACAATGCTCTGGGAAGCCGCGCGACGAAGCGAGTGGTGTGAGCGATGAGCCGATCTTGATTGTGGCGATTGGGACATGCTCAACGCGATCTGGGGCTTGCAACTGTCCATAAATAACAGTTAGATGTAATTCCTGGACGGGGAGAGCAAAATGCGTCGAACGATCCTGGCTACAATCGCAGCGCTCGGCATGACGGGTGGTTGGACCGGCCCGGCGCGAGCCAGTGCCTGGGGTTGTGAAGTCCTTCTCTGCCTCTCCAATCCGGGTGGAGCGACGCAGTTTCCCCAATGCGTGCCGCCGATCAGCAAGCTCTGGTCGGATCTGGCGACGGGGAGGGCGTTTCCGACCTGCACCGGGGGAGGGGTCATCAAGGCCAAGGTCTACAATCAAGGTTCGCCAAGCCGCCGCTACGTCGCGATGACCTTCTCGGACGGCACGCAGAAGACCTACTCGCTTGCGAATATCGAGACAGTGGGTGGCGGCGGGACCGGCGGACAAGAACAGCCGTGACGCTGTCGCTGTCAGCCGCACTCGCGCTGGCAGCGCAGTGTGCACCGGGGGTCGCACCCGAGACCTTGCTGTCGGTCGCGCATACGGAGAGCAAGTTCGATCCGCTGGCGATCGGTGTGAACGGGGCGAAGAATCCGCCCCCGGCACGAAACGCCGTGGAAGCGGCGGCCGCGGCCAGGCGCTATATCGCCGCCGGCTACAGCGTCGATCTGGGCATCGCGCAGATCAACAGCCGAAATCTGGGGTGGCTGGCCCTCAGCGTCGAAGATGCCTTCGACCCGTGTCGCAATTTGGCAGCTGCCGCGCGCGTGCTGACCGCCAACTATGCCGTCGCCAGCCGGCGCTATGCCGCGGGCACCGCGCTCGGTGTCGCGTTGTCGATGTACAATACCGGCGATGGCGCACGCGGCTATCGCAACGGCTATGTCGGGCGGGTCTATCGTTCCGCGGCGTTCGTCGTCCCGGCCATCGCCGGCGCACCGTCCCCGACCTCGATCGCCCTCGATACGTCGATCCCAAGCGGAAGCCCGCTTGACCCGACCCTCGCTCGAACCCTCGACCAACAGCGCGCAGGGGCGGCCGATGAATCCGAACAGGACGTTCGTGCCAGTTCGCCCATCGCGGCCAGCCCGCCACCATCGCCGTCCTGGGACGTGTTCGGGGCGGCACGCCAATCATCCGTCATGGTTTTCAAAGGAACAGGACAATGAAATTAGCACTCGCCGGCGGTTCCTGGCTGACCCCGGAACGCCGCACGACCCTTCGTAACATCGGCATCCTGGCGTTGCTGGTGGTGATTGTGACGGCACTCAACCCCGATCCGGCCTATGCGCAGGGCACCGACGGCATCACCTCGATGGCCGACAATATCCTGAACTGGATCACCGGCACCTTCGCCAAGACGATCGCCACGATCGCCGTCGTCATCGTCGGCTTCATGTTCTTCACCGGGCGCGCATCGCTGCCGCTGCTCGTCACGGTGATCGTGGGCATCTTCATCGTGTTTAGCGCCAAGTGGATCGTTAGCACGATCACCGGCGGCTGAGGTCGCGATGCGGAAGCGTGGGAGATAGGTGAATGGCGGAGAAGCTCACCGAGGACACGCTGTTCCTGGCGGTTACGCGACCGGCGATGGTTCTCGGCGTCCCGATCGAGGCGTTCGTCCCGATCGCGCTCGGCAGCGTCATGGCGCTGATCATCACTGGTAATCCGCTTTATGCGCTCGGCATGGGCGGGGCGGCGCTGGCCGCCTCGCGGCTGATCGTCCGCCATGACCCCAACACCTTCAGGCTGATGATGCTCTGGACCTACACCAAGGCCCGCTGCGTCAATCGCGGCTTCTGGGGCGGCAGCTCCTACTCGCCGCTCCCGACCGACGGCTATCGCCGTAAGGGGTTCGGTCGTGGCTAAAGCCCAGCCCATCGCCGCCCCGACCGGCGGTACGCCGTTCAAGATCCTGCGGCGAGAGGTCGAGCCGACCCGCTTCCTGCCGTATGCGCGGCACGTGAACGAGCATATCATAGCGCTCGACAACCGCACCTTGATGATGTGCTTCTGGCTCGACGGGCTGTCGTTCGAGACCAGCGACCCTTCCGACCTCAACAACTGGCACGAGAAGCTGAACGGCGTCTGGCGCAACCTCGCCGACGAGCGGCTCGCAGTCTGGACGCATCTCGTTCGCCGCGTCGACGATGGCTATCCAGAGGGCCAGTTTCGCTCGACGTTCGCCCGCGATCTCGACGCGAAGTACCGCAAGCGCATCGGCGCGAAGCGCATGTTCATCAACGAGCTGTACGTCACGCTGCTGATGCGTCCGGCGGTGGGCGGCGCCGACAAGGTCGCCGATCTGCTGCGGCGTGTGTCCCGCGCCAAGAAGGATGACGAGGAGCTCGACGAGGATGTCGTGCGCCGGCTCGAGGACAAGGCGCGTGACTTCGAGAAGCTGGCGGGCCGGTGTTCACCGCGCCGTCTCGGCATCTACGAGCGCAATGATCTGGCGTTCAGTGAGCCGCTCGAACTCATCGAGGAAGTGATGACCGGTCGCCGTATCCGCGTGCCGCTGGTGAAGGGGCATCTCGGCTCCTCGCTCTATACCTCGCGCGCGATCTTCGGCGCTGAGGTGATCGAGGTCCGCTCGGCCGATCGTTCAGCATTCGGCGGCATGTTCGGGATTCGCGAATACCCTGCGACCACCCGCACCGGCCAGCTCGGCGCGCTGCTCAGCGTCCAGTTTCCGTTCGTCGCGACGCAGTCCTTCTCGTTCATGGCGAAGGCGACCGCCTCGGAACGGTTCAAGCGCAAGCAGAACCAGATGTATTCGACCGAAGATGCGGCCGAGACCCAGGCCGACGAACTCTTCGAGGCGGCCGATGATCTCCAGAGCAACCGCTTCGTCCTGGGTGACCATCATTTCTCGCTGGCGCTTTATGGCGACACCATCCGCGATCTCAACGACCATATGTCGATCGCACGCGCGGCGCTCGCCGATTCCGGGATGGTGGCGGCGCGCGAAGGGCCGGCGCTGGAGGCCGCCTATTGGTCGCAGCTACCCGGCAATTTCGCATGGCGGACACGGCCGGCAGCGATTACGTCACGCAACTTCGCCGCCTTCTCGCCCTTCTATACCTATCCCTTAGGCCGTGCGGCAGGCAATCACTGGGGTTCGGCGGTCGCACTGCTCAAGACCTCTGCCGCGTCGCCCTACTACTTCAATTTCCACAGCGGCGATCTCGGTCACACGCTGATCATCGGACCGTCGGGCGGCGGCAAGACCGTCATCCAGAACTTCCTGATGGCGCAGCTCGAAAAGACCGGCGCGCGCCAGATCTTCATCGACAAGGATCGCGGCGCGGAGATTTTCGTGCGGGCGTCGGGCGGGACTTATCTGACGCTGCAGAACGGCAAGCCAACCGGGTTCGCGCCGCTGAAGGGCCTCGAACAGACCGCCGACAACATGGCGTTTCTGCAGACGCTCGTGCGCAAACTGGTGACGCCGAGCGGCGGCGCGCTGAGCGTGACCGAGGAACGGTTGATCGACGAAGGGCTGGCCGCCGTAGGTCGGTTGCCAGCATCCGCCCGGACGCTCCGCGCGTTGCGCGAGCTGCTCGGTCAGCGGGACGCTGGCGGTATCGGTGCCCGGCTGGAAAAATGGTCGCAGGGCGGGTCGTTCGGCTGGGTCCTCGACAATGAGCGCGACGAACTGTCGCTCGATGCCCAGTTCGTCGGGTTCGACATGACCGACTTCCTCGACAACGAGGAAATCCGCACCCCGGTGATGATGTACATGTTCCATCGGATCGACGCCTTGTTGGCGCCGAACGAGGATCCCGAGGTCGCCAAGCGGACGCGGACGGTGATCGACATCGACGAATTCTGGAAGGCGCTCGGCGACGAGGCGTTTCGCGCCTTCGCCCAGGACGGGCTGAAGACCTATCGCAAGCGCAACGCGTTTCTCGTGTTCGGCACGCAGAGCCCGGCCGATGCCCTGAAATCCGACATTGCCCATAGCATCGTCGAGCAGGTGGCGACGCAGATCCTGCTGCCGAACCCGCGCGGCAAGGCGCAGGATTATATCGGCGGGCTCGGCCTGACCGAAGCCGAGTTCAAGCTGATCCGTGAGGATCTGCTGCCGGAAAGCCGCCAGTTCCTCGTCAAGCAGGGCCACGATTCGATCGTGGTGGAGCTCGATCTGAACGGTCTCGACGACGAGTTGGCCGTTCTGTCGGGGCGCAGCGAGACCGTCGCCATCATGGACATGGCTCGAGCCGAGGCCGGTGAGGATCCCGCACTCTGGCTGCCCGTCTTTCATCGCAAGCGGCGCTGGAACGACAGTGACCGATCATAGGAGGAGAGTGGACATGGCATCGTTGAAGATCATCGTGACGCTGGCGCTCGCGTCGGCGAGCGGCAGTTCGACCGCGTGGGCGCAGGCCGGTCCTGGTATCCCGACGTTCGACGTCTCCACCTATGCCCAGACGCTGGCGACGGTGAAGAACACGCTGGCGGCGGTCGAGCAGGCAAAGGCTCAGGTGGCGGAGGCGCAGCGGCTGTATGCCAGCATGAACAAGCTGACCAACGTCAACGGCATTGCCACCGTGTTGAACGACAGCGCGGTGCGCAACGTGCTGCCGGCGGAGGCGCGCGACATGACCAAGCTCATGTCTGGCGATCTGTCGAGCACCGGCGCGGTGGGCGATCGCGCCAAAACGATCTTGGATCAGTATCGCGTCGATGTCGGTCTTTCGTCCTCCGACGCAGATCAGGGGTATCAAGCAGCGATCGACCGGACCAACGGTCAGGCGGCTACTCAAGCAGCCATCGCGGACACCGCATACGATGTCGCCAACCAACGAACGCGCGGGCTGGAGGAACTTCGAACGTCGCTTGATAGCGCGACGGATGCAAAGGAGGTCATGGACCTCCAGGCACGCATCGCGGCTGAAAACGCGCACATCGCGAACGATCAGATGAAATTACAGTCGATCGCAATGCGTGAGCAGGCGGCACAGACGCTGAAGATTCAGCAGGACACCCAGACGAACCTGAAAGCGCGCCTAGTCGCGTTGGGAGCGAACCAGTGAGGGTTGGAGCGGCTGGGACCGCGATCATCGTGGCAATGTCGGTATTGTTCACGGGATGCTCACGCGAAACGCACAGCGTCGAGCAGTTTGGAAAAGATGACAATCTGCGAGCCCGCGTGATCGAAGATTGCAAAGGCGGCAAGATGGACGATCAGGCCGCTGAATGCACTCGTGCTCAAGACGCTGATCGTTTGGTCCAACGCCTAAAATCACTCGGGCAATAGGTTCGAAGTGGCCGGCGGCATCACCTTCTTCAGTTCAGCTTACACGCTGTTCGATGCGAAGCTGGCCGAGTTCCTCGGTCCACGGCTCTCGTCGGTAATCTCGGCCGTATCCGGCCCGCTGGCGGTGGCGCTGGCGATTTACTTGGCATTGGTCGGATATGCCGTCCTTCGCGGGCTGGTCGACGAGCCTTGGCGAGAGTGGTTTTACCGCATTCTGAAGCTGGCCCTCGTTTGGGCGGCGGTGCAGTCCGCTGGGTATAACGAGTGGATCGTTCAGCCTCTTTTTTACGATGCCCCCAATGCGATTTCACAAGCAATCGCGGGCAAAGATAGCTCCGACGCGGGGACCACGTTTGACGACTACGTCAACGCGACCACTCCGATCGCAGCTCGCCTCGAAAAAGATGCCGCCGCGCGCGGACCGTTTGACCTCTACAAGCTGATCGACTGGATTCTCGAAATCGCGCTGGTCATTCTGACCGGCCTTTCGGCCTGTATCGGCTTCGCCATCATCATTTTTGCCAAGGTCGCCTTGGCCATTATTGTAGCGCTCGGCCCAATCTTTATAGCCCTTTCGCTGTTCAACGCGACACGGGGCCTCTTCTTCGGCTTCCTCAACCAAGCATTCAATTACATTGTCTTGATGGGCGTAATAACGGCGATCACCGCGTTAATCGTTGACGTGGGCACGTCTGCGACAGCCAATGCCGCCGCCCAGATCGACCTGATGCAGGCAGTGTTCCTGTTCTGCATCTACGTGATCCTCGGCACCATATTCTTCTTTCAGGCCCCCTCGATCGCCGCAGGAATCGCCGGGGGTGCCGCGGCCGGCGTTACCGACTTCGCGCGCCAGACGCTCGGCGCTGGCGGCTCGGCCGGGCGGATGTTCCGATCAAACCAAGCACGTTCCGACCGTCGCGATGCCCGGGCTGCCAATCGCGCGATGGCGCGTGGTGGCACGATCTCGAGCGGATGATGAAAATGGAGGGCCGAACCTTGAGCGTAAGAGAATGCCGCCTGCTTCAGTCGCCCATGGGCAAGAGATATGCCGTGGCCGCGCTGCTGATCGTCGGCAGCGTTGGCCTCACTGGCTGCGCCGGGCAGAAGCTCGCGAAGGTGTCGGTGTGCGATGGCAAACACCTTCGGCCCGGCAATCCTTATGGCAGCATCCTTCCCGGTGCACCAATACCCCCGATCACCGCACCAGCGGGTCCGGGCTCGCCGACAGCGTCGATCGCACCGCGTCCGGGCGCGGCCATGACGCCCTCGGCTTCACCTTCCGTCACTTTTGCAAGCTGTTGAGAGCGATGGCATGGCCCAAGGGGTACTCATGAACGAGTTGAAGCAGCATTTCGCCGAAGCGCGAAGCTGGGAGCAGGACTCAAGGCGCAAGGAAATCAAGTCGCGGCGATTGGCCTGGACGGTGTGCGGCGTATCGCTCGTTCTGAACGTGGTGGCGATCGGCGCGATCGCGGCGCTGACGCCGCTGAAGACCGTCGAGCCATTCGTCATCACCGTCGATCGGAGCACGGGCGCGACCGAGGTGACGACCGCGCTGACCGGCGACAAGAAGGTCACATACAACGAGGCCGTCTCGAAATACTTCCTCGCGCAATATGTGCGGGTACGCGAATCCTGGGTGCCCGCTGCGGCAGCCGAGAATTTCAATTCGGTCGCGATCCTGTCCCAACCAAAGGAGCAGACCCGGTATCAAGCGCAGTTCGATCGTAAGAATCCCGCCAGCCCGCAGGTGCTCTACGGCCCCCGGGCCATCGTCGAATCCTCGGTCCGTAGTATCACCTTCGTCAACGCCAAGGTCGCGCAGGTCCGCTTTACGCGCACGGTGAGGCCCGACGTCGGCGATGTCGTCGCGACCAACTGGATCGCGACCATCACCTTCGACTTTACGACGGCGCCGATGTCGGAGGGCGACCGCTACAGGAATCCGCTCGGTTTCCAGGTCGCCACGTACCGCGTCGATCCGGAGGTGGTGCAATGAAGCGTCCGTTGCTCTTCGCCTGCCTGGTCCTTGCGGCAACACCGGTGATGGCGCGCGAAACGCCGCATCCCGGCAACGCGGATCCACGCATCAAATGGGTCAATTACGACCCGGCGCAGGTCTACCGCATCGTCGGCGTGTTCCGCAGCGCCACCCAGGTGGTGTTCGCCGCAGACGAGGAGATCGCGCACGTCGCCCTGGGCGATACGATCTCGTGGGAGGTCGCCCCGGTCGGTAACATCATCTTTATCAAGCCGCGCGAGCGGGCGGGGCCGACCAATCTCATCGTCTCGACCACAAAGGGCGGTGTGACGCGCAACTACCAGTTCGAACTGATCGCGCGGACCGGCGCGATCTCGGTGAAGACACCCGACACCTTCTTCCAAGTGCGTTTTCACTATCCCGCCGATGAAGCGCTGCAAGCAGCCCAGGCGGCGCTGGCGCAAAAGGCGAAAGCCCTTGCCGTGCTTGAAGCAGGGGCGGTCAAGCTCGCGCTCGATCACGGGGTGGTCGAAGGGCCGCGCAACATGATGTATCAGGTGCAGGGTGCCTCCGAGCTGCAACCGTCGGAGATTTCCGACAACGGGCAGTTCACCGTGCTGCGGTTCCCCAATCGGCGCGAGATCCCGGCGATCTTTGTCGTGCAGCCTGACGGGTCGGAAAGCCTCGTTCCGTTCGACGTCCGCGACGATTTCGTCGTCGTCCACCAGATCGCCACGCAGCTCAGGCTGCGGCGCGGCAAGCTCGTGCTCTGCATCTATAACCAGGGTGATCCAACCTACGGCGTCGATCACAAGACCGATACGGCCTCACCCGATGTCGATCGTACCATGAAACAGGAGATGCCGTGATGGCGATCCGGCAGGATGATACGCTGGTCGACGATGCGATCGAGGGCAATGATGACGTGCGTCCGCGCCGGGTGCGCCCCAATCGTGACGCGACGCCCGAAGCCGGCGATCTCGACCGCGGCGCGATCGGGTCCGTCGCGTCCTCGAACCGTTCCAATATCATGCGCGGCGGGGCGTTCGCGGCCGTCGCGGCGGTGATCGGTATCTTTGCCATTACCCAGACCAGCGGCCCGACGACCCGCGAGCTGACCGAGGCGGAGAAACAGGCAGCGGCGACACCGGCAAAGGCCGTCGTCGAATATGTCGCGCCGAAGGCGGGACCGACGCTGGCCACCGCTGCCGCCGACCCCAACGCCCCGCAGATCACGCCGGGCCAGCCTGCGATGGTGCCCGGTCCGAACGGGCAACTCGTTCCCGCGATCCAGCCTGGCGGACCCCCGCCGCCGGGCGCTGGCGGCGCGCGTGGGCCATCCCCGGCCCAGGTCATGGCCGATGCCGCGCGGCGCTCGCCGATCATGGCGTTTGGCGACGGCAGGGGTGGAGGGCAGGGGAGCGTGCAGCCCGTTTCGGCGCAGGAAAACCCGGGCCTTGCCCCGTCGGGTGCCGCCGGCACCGACGATGCCAACCAGCCAACCGAACTGGACCGGTTGCGTCGTCAGTCGTCGATCGGCGAGTCGCGCGCGTCGATGATCGGCAACCGCAACTATCTGGTGACGGCGGGAACGCTTATCCCGTGTGTCCTGCAGACCGCGCTCAACTCGGCACAGCCCGGCTACACGACATGCCTCATTCCCAAGGACATCTATTCCGAAAACGGCCGGGTGATCCTGATGGAGAAGGGCACCAAGGTCGTCGGCGAATATCGCGGTGGTCTCCAGCAGGGGCAGAACCGGCTGTTCGTGCTGTGGACCCGCGCCGTGACGCCGCGCGGGGTGGCGATCGATCTGGCATCGCCAGGCTCCGACGCGCTGGGTCGAGCGGGCTTCGCGGGGGGCGTGGATACGTTCTTCTGGGCGCGTTTCGGCGGCGCGCTGCTCCTCTCGCTGATCGACGATGGGGCGCAAGTCGCCGGCCAGGCGCTCCAGAACCAGGGCACCAATACGACGCAGGTGCCGAGCCAGGCAGCCGGCGTCGCGCTCCAGAACACCATCAACATCCGCCCGGTGCTGAAGAAAAACCAGGGCGAGGAAGTCGGCATCTTCGTGGCCAAGGATTTCAACTTCGCCGACGTCTACGATCTGCACCTGAAACGCTGATGCGGATCGGCGACATTTCAGTGTTGGAGCATTACCTCCAGCCGGTGGTGCCGTTCCTCGAGCCCGAGGACGTCACCGAGATCGTCGTCAATCGGCCCTATGAAATCGGTGTAGAGGGCCGCGGGGGTTGGGAATGGCACGAAGCACCCCAACTGGACCCCGACTGGCTGATGACGCTGGCGCGCACGTCGGCAGCGCTGACCCGGCAGGACATCACTGACGAAAATCCGATCTGCTCGACGATCCTGCCGGGCGGCGAGCGCGTTCAGGTGCTCGTGCCGCCGGTCGTGCCGCAAGGCACCGTCTCGTTCACGATCCGTAAGCCATCGACGGTCTCGAAGACGATCGGCCAGTACGAAGCCGAGGGCTTGTTCGCCAACACGCGCGTCGTGACCGAGGGGCTGTCTGACGTCGATCGCGAACTCCTCGAGCTGCGGGATCGCGGCGAGTGGATGCGGTTCTTTGAAGTGGCGGTCCGCAGCCGGAAAAACATCCTCATCAGCGGCGCGACGGGGTCGGGGAAGACCTCGCTGTCGAAGGCATTGATCCGGCTGATCCCAGATCATGAGCGGCTTCTCACGATCGAGGACACCCGCGAGCTGACGCTCCCTCACCGCAACGTTGTGCATATGATCTATGCCAAGGACGGGCAGGGGCTCGCCAAGGTCGGACCGAAGGAGTTGCTCGAGAGCGCGCTGCGGATGCGCCCGGATCGCATTCTCCTTCAGGAACTGCGCGACGGCACCGCCTTCTTCTACCTGCGCAACGTCAATTCCGGCCATCCCGGCTCGATCACGACCGTCCACGCGAACTCGGCGGCCGGCGCCTTCGAGCAACTCACACTGCTGGTCAAGGAGTCGGAAGGCGGCCGCGACTTGGCACGCGACGACATCCGCGGGCTGCTGCGATCGCTGGTCGACGTCGTGGTGCAGATGCGAAAATTCGAGCCGGCGAACGGCGAGCCGGCCCGGTTCAGGATGACGGAGATGTATTTTGATCCAGTTCGCGGAGGCCAGCCCTAGGGGCAAGATCGCGATCGCCGCTGGCGTCGTGATGCTCGCGTTGATCGTCGTCGCGGCGATCGCGGTGCTGTTCGCATTGTTCGGTCTGAACCAGATCAGCGGAACGATGCGCTGGTCGCAGGTGCCGCGCTTCTTCTGGTACTATCGCGGCGATCCGATGATCCACACCTGGCTCGGCCGCGGCGCGATGATCGGCGGCCTCGTCGTGGTCCTCAGCCTGCTCGTGATCCTGCGGCGCGGCGTCTCGCTACATGGTGCCGCACGGTTCGCGTCAGAGCGCGAGATCCGCAAGGAGGGACTGCGCGCCGACACCGGCATCATCCTCGGTCGCAAGGGCGGACGATACCTTGTCTTCGGCGGATCCGAGCATGTGCTGCTCGAAGCCCCGACGCGCGGCGGCAAGGGCGTCGGCGTGGTAATCCCCAACCTGCTCAACTGGCGCGATTCCGTCGTCGTTCTGGATGTGAAGCGCGAGAATTGGGATATCACCGCGGGCTTCCGGAAAGACAGCGGGCAGGATGTATACCTGTTCGATCCGCTCGACGTCGATCGCCGCACGGCGCGCTACAACCCGTTGAGCTATATCGAACGCGACGATGCGATCGAGGTCATCAACGAGTTGCAGAAGATCAGCGTCATGCTGTTCCCTGCTCCCGAGCGTGGTGACCCGTTCTGGACCGAGGCCTCGCGGGTCGGCTTCGTCGGGGTAGGGGCCTATGTTGCCGCCACCGCGGCGCTGCCGTTCACCATCGGGGAGATTTATCGCAACCTGACCAATGGCGACCCGAAAAACCGTTTTCCCAAGCTGATCGCGGAGCGCGCCGCGGCGGGTGACCTGCTGTCAGTCGGGTGCGTCAGCGCTTTAGCCGACTTCACTTCGGCGTCCGACAACACCTTCTCCTCGATCAAGCAGACGATCACGTCCCGCCTCAACCTATGGCTCAACCCCTATGTTGATGCCGCGACCGCCGGCACCGATTTCGATCTGCGCGAGATCAGGAAGCGGCGCATGACGATCTATCTCGGCGTGTCGCCGGACAACATCGATCGCGTCGCGCCGCTCTATAACCTGTTCTTCCAGCAGCTCGTGGATCTGAACACGCGCGATCTGCCCGAAAATGGTGGTGGCCGCATCCAGGTGCTGGTGCTGCTTGACGAATTCGCGCGCCTCGGCCGCGCCGGCGTGATCGCCAGCGGCTTCTCCTATGTTGCCGGCTATGGGCTGCGGCTGTTGCCTGTCATCCAGAGCCGGGCGCAGCTGCGCGCGATCTATGGCAACGACGTCGCCGACGAGATCGTGGCGAATTGCGGGGTGGAGATCGCCTTCACGCCCAAGGAATTGCGCGTCGCCAATGAGCTCTCGGAGCGGTTGGGTTATTACACCACGAAGGCGACGTCCAAGAGCCGCAGCATCCACGGGATGCTGGCTAACCGGAGCCAGTCCGAGTCCGACCATCGCCGTGCGCTGATGCTCCCGCAGGAACTGATGCAGATGCCCAAGGGGCAGCTCCTCGTGCTGCGCGGCGGCATCCCGGTCATCAAGGCGACCAAAATCTTCTATTTCAAGGCGCGCGACTTTCGGTCGCGGGTGCGTCCAGCCCCGGCGTTCGATAGCCTGCCGTTGCCGTCACCGGCCGACCTGCCTGCCGATCCGCTCGATAGCTCGGACGATCCCGTGCCGTTTGCACCCGAGCAGCTTGCCGAAGAGCGCGCTGTCACCCTCGACATGCTGGTGCGCAAGCCTGCGGCGGCAGCCGCCGGAGCCAAGCTGAGCGAAGACGAGGCTGAGGCAGCGATGGACCAATATTGGAAGCAGGTCGGCCTGTCGCGGGCGGCCTGACCAGCATGATGACGGAGTGACCCATGGCCGAGGATAACAGCACCGAGTCCAGCACCGAAGGCAGTGTAGCCGATAACAATGCGCTGGGCTTCGGCGGCGAGCGCGACCGCGGCGAGCGCGTGCCGAATGCCGCAGGCGCACGGGACGCGCCTGTCGAACCCGCTTCCGCCGGCACGGGCAACGATTATCAGCGACGCCGTTCGATGGACGCCGGCGATCTGCCCGAAGGCATGGAGGCGCGCTATCTGGTCGAACGTCGCCGTCTCCTCGGCGAACAGCGCTATTATGAGAATGCCTCTGACGCGAAGCCAGCGTTCCGGGATAAGGGTGATCGGCTGATCGCCGACAACAACAGCCGCGATCTCATTCGCGATATGGTCGATATTGCCGAACATCGGGGTTGGGATCGGATCACCGTCTCCGGCTCGGAGGAATTCCGGCGCGAAGTGTGGCGAGCCGCGGCGCTGCGCGGCATCGACGTCGATGGCTATAAACCCAAGCCCCGAGAGGTGCAGGAAATCGGGCGTACGCGCGACCAACAGGACACGCGTGCCAATGCAATAGCACCGGGCGGCACCGACCCGCGCCCACGTCGGTCGGCGCGCGAAGCCAGCGATTCTCCCCCCGACGCCGTCGATGCTCCGGGGGTCACGAAGGGACCAGGGCCTGCGCGCGCCGACTTTGCCGTCGGCGTAAGCGGACGACTCAGTGATGTCGGCGAAGCGCATTATGGGGGCAAACCGGGCGCGAAGATCACGCCTTACGCCGATATCGTGCTGGCCGATGGTCGACAGGAGCGGGCCTGGGGCGTTGGTTTGCCGACAGCGTTGCGCGAAGCAGGGGTGGGGGTTGGCGACGAGGTGCTCCTTCGTCGTCTAGGGACCGAGCGGGTCCAGGTCACAATCGGGGTGCTTAACCCCGAGACCGGCGAACGCAGTTCGGAAGTTCGGGACGTCAATCGCAACCGCTGGTCCGCCGAGCAAATCCTGACACCGGAAATCCACGAAGCGCGTCGAACCACGGATGCGACCGGCGAACGCCCCCCGCGCGAGGCCGGTATCGACGCGGGCCGCGCCACACCCGATAACGTAGCCGTCGAGCGGATGCGGACGAAAATCCGTCCTGATGACGATGGGATGGTCGAACGGGCATCCAACCCCGGCGACGAGGTGCTCGGCGTCAGGACGGCTCCGACGCGCGACACGCTCGATCGTGCAACTGCAGAGCCGACGGTTGACAGGACGCCGTCAGTTGAGCGCACCGAAGTTGGTTCGCGCGCAACGATCCCGCGCAGGGATGATGATCCGGTAACACCGTCTCCTGCGGCACACACGATTAAGAAGGAAAATCAGGATCAGTCCCGCGCGATCGAGTCCTTATCTCGCGGGGACAGCGGTGGCCGCGGCTCAACGGGTGACCGCGATGACCGGGCACGACAACTCGCCGATCGGTTCCGCAACGCCAGCTCGGCCGAGGCCGCCCGCGACCCAGAGCTTCGAGCCGCGCAAAGCCAATTCATAGCCGCCAAGGCGATCGTCACCTCGACGTTGGGACATAACCCAGCCGCGGCAAACCGCTTGATAAGCCAGTCCCGTGAGACGCTTGCGAAAGCACTCGAGCAGGGCAAACGGATACCATCTGCCGAATTGCGTAGCGAACGGACAGTGGAAGCGGAGCGGTCAAGGTCACGGCCTGAGCGGCTCCGGGGCCACCCGGACCCGGCGGAAACGACGACGGTGACAAAGACGCCGACGCGCGGTCGAGGCCGCTGAATTTCTGATAAAGGCGGTCGCCAACATGTGCGGCCTTCCTGAAGGTTAGAAATCTTTCTGCTTCCGCGACCGGCGAGCAAAACGATCGATATCGATCCTCCCTAGCTTTCATTATCATCTGTGATAAATTGAACGTCGATCCCGTGATCCGCTAAAGCTTGGACGAAGCGGCGCCATTCTCGGCGTTTCTTCACACCTTGGATGCGCCATGCTGGAACGCTCTTCAGCGGCGCGACAAGGATCGTCATATTGCGGCCTATTCGCTGCTCGAGAGAAGATTTTACGGCATGCGAGGTAGATCGCGTTAGCAGTAAGCGGAGCTGTTTGATCGGCCTGAAGACTGGTCCATGAAATTCTATTGCAGCATCGGCTTGATGATAGCGACTGTCGCCGGGGACGGTTTCCGTCAAATCGAACGTAACCAGCAGGAAGCCGGTAGGGGCGCGGTTTCTTTAGCAAAGCCATAAGAGCTTATCCCTCTTGATACCGCACCATGCTGGCGTACCGATCTTCACGAAGCAAACAGCCAGCGTTGATTTTGTCGCTCCCCCCCCGAGCGCCGGGGGCTACCTCCAAGTCGACCAAGCCGGGCACGCGCTGCCGGGATCGCAATATTCCCGGTAGGTCGGTCAATTGCTGGAGGTGCGATCCGTGTGCCGAATTGGCTCAAGCCATCACGCCTTGAAGCGCCTTCTCGAACAGGGCGGTTTACGTGCGGTCACCAATGTTCCACCATGAACACGGGTTACCCGGCCGACGGAAGATCGGCTTGGCGAAAGGCGACCGGCGAAGGGTAAGAGCGTTGACGGTGAGCTGCTGCCGGTTCCGTGGACACCGAGATAAGGTGTTTTTGGAACTGGAGGATGGAGATGCAACGACGGAAGTTCAGCCGGGAGTTCAAGCTCGAGGCGGTGAAGCTGGTA
>JAPKCG010000192.1 GCA_028823055.1 Sphingomonas bacterium | reverse complement strand
TCGTCTGCTCGGTCTGGCAATAAAATTGCCCCATCGCACTTTGGGCCGCGCCGCAACCGGATTGGCCGTTACCGCTGAAAAACTTCAACCCGGGTTTCTGAAACTGCCCCCCGTTGCGCGCAAAGATCGCCGACCAGGTATTCTGCGCCGATTGAAAGGCGTTACATGCGGATTTGGCGTTCGCGTTTTGCGTACACAATTCGGTCACCGTCTGTGGCCCGCCGGGCGTCCGACCGACCTGACTGCCACCGCCGACGAGCCCGCCCAGATTGCCGAGGCCGCCAAATACGGCGAGCAGAATGAGGGCGACGACGATCCCACCGCACCCGAACCGGCTGCCGATCATGGGCAAGAGGCCGAGGAGCAAGCCGCCGCCGCCGCCACCACCGCGGCCACTGCTGGCATTGCCGACATTGATGTCGTTCGGATCGAAATCGTCGAGGCGCATACCGTTACTCCCTGTTGCCCTGATGCAGGAATGCGTTCGTCGCGCGGCGGTTGCAAGCGCGCTTGGGTGTGGGCAGGAAATAAGCGAAGGAGAATGCCATGTTCCTCAAGGGCAAAACCGCGATCGTTACCGGCTCCACCTCGGGCATCGGCCTTGCCTATGCGAAGGCGTTCGCCGCAGAGGGGGCGACCGTCGTCATCAACGGGTTCGGCGACGCCGACGCGATCGAACAGGCTCGCGCCGGGCTCGCGGTGGCAAGCGGTGCGGATGCGCTTTACGATGCCGCCGATATGACGAAACCGGACCAGATCGCGGCGATGGTCGAGCGCGCGGCGCGGGAATGCGGCAGTGTCGACATCGTCGTCAACAATGCCGGCATCCAGCATGTTTCGCCGATCGACGAATTCCCCGACGAAAAGATGGAGGCGGTGCTCAATATCATCCTGACGAGCGCCTGGTACATGATGAAGGCCGCGGTGCCGCACATGAAGAAAGCGGGCTGGGGCCGGATCATTTCGACCGGATCGGCGCATAGTCTGGTCGCGAGCCCCAATAAATCGGCCTATGTCATGGCGAAACATGGGTTGGCGGGTCTGACCAAGACGATCGCGCTCGAAACCGCGACGCACGGCATCACCGTCAACACGATCTCGCCCGGCTATGTCTGGACCCAGCTCGTCGAGGACCAGATCCCCGATACGATGAAGTCGCGCGGTCTGACGCGCGAACAGGTGATGAACGACGTCCTGCTCGCCGCACAGCCGACGAAGGAGTTCGTTACCCCCGAACAGGTCGCGGCGCTCGGCGTGTTTCTGTGCCGCGACGAGGCGCGGTCGATCACGGGCACCAATCTGTCGGTCGATGGAGGGTGGACGGCCGCATGACCCGGAAACGACCGACGTGGCGAGCGACAAGCCGACCGACGGGGCGGCGTTGGATCGGGATCGCGCTGGGTGCCGCATTGCTCGTCGCGGGATGCGCGGGCGGGCGCCAGCTGCTGACGCAGGAAGAGACACCGCGTGACGTCAACTGGCGTCGCGTCGCGACCCCGCAAGACCGCACCCGGCTGCGCCAATGGCGGCAATCATGGATGTCTGCGGTCGATCGGGTGAAGGCGGATGGTGCGGCGGATCAGCTAGTGAGCGAGCCGCAGCTATACGACCCGGACCGGATCCTGACCGATGCGGGATTGGCGGAAGGGCGGTATCGGTGCCGGATGACGAAGCTTGGCGGGCGCGATCCCGCCGCCGCCGCGGTGGCGGTGCGCGACTGGACGCAATGCCGGGTGGAGATGAGCGCGGGGCGGCGGACCTTGTCGATCGACGGGGCGCAGCGGCTCCACGGTTATCTGTTCGATCAGGACGATACGCGCCAGGTGTTTCTCGGCACGCTGGCGTTCGAAGACGAAACGCGCGCGATGCGTTACGGGCGCGATGCGAAGCGCGATACCGCAGGGTTCGTCGAACGGATCGGCACGGCGCGCTGGCGGCTCATCCTGCCCTTTCCCGCATTCGAATCGACGTTGGACATTATCGAGATCGTGCCCGTCTGACCGCCCTTGTCAGTCTAGGCGGGTTTCCCATCCGGCAATGTCTGCGCGTCCTCGGCGCGTTCGGGGCGAATATAGATCGAGCTGAGATGCGGGATCGCGTCGTGCAGCTCGCGCTCGATCTGTTCGATCATCCGTTCGCCATCGCCCATCGACACGCCATCGCGGAAATCGGCGCTGATCGCGACGAAGATGCTTTCGGGGGACGAATGGACGGTGCTGATATGATTGACCGCGGTGATGTCATCATGCCGGTCGATGATCGCGCGCACCTTTTCGATCAGGTCGGGATTGGCGGGTTCGCCGATCAGCAGACCCTTCGCCTCCCGCGCGAGCAGGATCGCGACCGCGGCCAGGATCACGCCGATCAGCATCGAGGCGACACCATCGATCCGGGGGTCCTGATACGCATGGCTTGCCCAGACGCCGACGCCCGCGATCACGAGCCCGGCGAGTGCCGCCGAATCCTCGAAGAGGACGATGAAGCCCGCCGGGTCCTTCGACTCGCGGATTGCGCGCCACCAGCCCATGTTTCCCTTGGTATGGCTGAATTCCTTGATCGCGATGCCCCAGGACGTCCCCTCCAGCACCATCGCGATGGCGAGCACGATATAGTTGATCAGCGGGTCCGATAGTTCCTCGGGCTCGATGACATGGACATAGCCTTCATAGCCCGACACGCCCGCACCGACCGCGAAGATCAGGATCGCGACGACGAACGCCCAGAAATACAGCTCTCGACCATAGCCAAAGGGATGACGCTGGTCGGGCGGCCGCTTCGCGCGATGCTGGCCGTAGAGCAACAGCACCTGATTGCCGCTGTCGACGCAGCTATGGACGCCCTCGGTCAGCATCGACGACGACCCGGTAATGCCCGCCGCGATGAACTTTGCGACCCCGATGCCGAGATTGGCGATCAGCGCACCGTATAATACGATGTCTTTCTTGATGGTTGCGGCGATATTCCTGCTCATCGGGCCGACCATAGCCAGCTGGCCAATAAAGCCTAGTCCGACATTGAACGACCTGTCGGTCCAACACGAAGAACCAGCTTTATCAGGATGGCGCGGGGCGTCTGTTCTATCACAATCCGCTGGGGCTGCAGGGTCAGCAGGCGGGGCTGGGGCTCGACTGGGTGGGGGCGAACCTGGTCAGCGAGGTGAGCGGGGGCCTGATCCAGCGCCGCTATGTCTACGGCCCGGGCGACGCGGCGCCGATCCTGTGGTATGAAGGCAGCGGCTCAGGCGACAAACGCTATCTCCACGGCGACGAGCGGGGCAGCGTGATCGCGGTGAGCAACGGATCGGGGACGATGCTGGCGATCAACCGCTATGACGAATACGGCATCCCGCAAAACAGCGTGACGAGCGCGCGCGAACCATATGGCCGCTTCGCCTATACCGGGCAGCAGTGGATCAAGGAACTCGCCATGTACGATTACAAGGCGCGCATCTATTCGCCCAGCATGGGCCGGTTCCTGCAGACCGATCCGATCGGCTATGCCGATGGGCTCAACTGGTACGCCTATGTCGGCAACGATCCGGTCAATAAGGTCGACCCGTTGGGGCTTCGACAGGTTTGCCATGTCGTAGATGCCACCCATACTGAACCCAACGGCGAAATCGTAGTGCACGGCGTTCTGCACTGCGTAGAGTTGCCCGACCTGACTTTTGACGATTTTGAACGTCCAAGTGCTGGGGATTTCGATGGATCTTCTTTGCCGGATTTGGCGCAAACTGCGGAGGAGCAGGGTCGTCCTAAATACTGTCGATCGCAGTTGTATGGTGCAGGTAGAGACCTTCAGGATTTCTCTGGAAAGGTCGCTAAGGGCGCTGCTGCGGGCATAGTCGGAGGCCTGGTTTCAGGCGGGACTGGCTTGGCTCCAGCCTTATTAATTGATCGCTTGGCGACCCTTGGTCAGGCGGTTGGCATGGTGATGCAGATTGGTGCGGGAGATAGATCGCAAATCGGAAATCTCACGGGCCACTTGCTATTTTCTTATGCACCGTCAGCTCTAGTGCCTCAGTCGCTGAAGAGTGAAGCCGGCGATTTTGTTGCTGGTCAGGTTCTTGGTGTTGCTGGAGACAAGATCAACAAGGATAGCCCATGCCGGTGAGTCCCAACGTTGGTGGCGCTTATCGGCGCTCGACCGCAGTGATAGTCGCCTACTGTGTGGCATCCCTTGGCGCGTTCATTATGCAGCCATCTCCAGTTGTTCTCATGACAACTGGAATCGTTGCCTGTATTGCAGCGATTGCTGTATATTATAAGTTGTTGGCATTGCCGCTGTGGCTTGTTCCAATTGCTGCGGTTGCGGGATGCGCCCTAATAGGCTTGGGAGCACTTGACGTAAGCCAGTCCGGGGGATGGATGCTAGTTGCTGTCGTATTTGCCTTCATTGCACCGTTCATATTGCTAGTCTTGGCGTTTCTAGATTGGCCGAGTCGAGCATCCTCTCGCTGACTACCCGATCGCCATCCCCGCGCCCTTGAGCGTGGCGGGGGTGGTGATCGCCGCCACGTCGGGCACCATTACCGCATCGTCGATCGCGCCGACCTGCGCGCCGTCACGGATGCCGAGCGCCTCGGTGAGGTTAGCGCGGCTGTCGGTATAGACGGCCGCGCCGATGCGGGCGCGACTGATCGCGACATAGACGGAGCGGGCGTCGACGGTGTTGGCGCGGAACGCTTCGAGGTGCGCCATGACCCGATCGCACGTCGCGCCCTGCGCGGAATGGATCGTCCGCACCCATCCCGGCCGAATGTGCCGGTCGGCGACGCGGGCCATATCGAGCGTCTGTCGCTTGCCGGTTTTGTTACGGACGACGAGCAGGCCCTCGCCGGGGTCGATCGCGACCACCTCGGCGGTGCGCCCGTTGACGCGCTTGGCGCGATAGTTGTTGCGGGTGAACTGGATGCGGTGACCGCGATCCGTGAGAACGGGTCGGCGGTGCTGGCGAGCTATGCGTATGACGATCTTGGTCGCCGCACCGGCCTGACGCGGGGCAACGGGACGGTGACGAGCTACGGCTATGATCCGGTGTCGCGGCTTGCCTCGCTGACGCAGGACCTGGGCGGCAGCGCCTCTGACCTGACGCGCAGCTTCACCTATAATGCGGCGGGGCAGATCATCTCGGCAAGCGGCAACAACGCGGCCTATGCCTATGGCTATGGCAATTATATGAACGGGAGCGTCGGCTACACCGCCAACGGGCTCAATGGCTCTGTCAAACGAATGTGGGGGCGGTCGTCGGGCGATGATAACTGGCTCTCTCGCCGACCGGCAAACCTACGAAGAAAGACGCTCCACCGCACTGGCCGAGTCGCGGATGCTCGCAAGCTAAGCTGCGCTCAAGCCCGGAGCTACATCGTTGAGAGACCGGTTCGCGTTGGACTGACGGCACAATTGCACGCTTCAACGGGAGGATCGGACGTGTCCTCATGTGGACCACCTAAATGGACCACCCGACCTTGCGTAACCGGTGCACCTGCCGGAATATCCCGGAACTCCGCGGACATTCGCCGCCGCTGGTGACCCCTACGGGAATCGAACCCGTGTTTCAGCCGTGCATACAATAACACACGCATTTCTGCGGTTTTGCACCCTCCAAATGTGCGGGAGTTATCCAATGCTGTCCAATGTCGTTTGCACTACAGGCGAGTGAAACTATCATTTCTGAAAGCACCGGTTCGCATCAACGGACGGGCTGTTCCGGGTGGATCCTGACCATTCGCGCCAGTCGAGATCTATTCGACCGCATCGCCAATGAGCTGCCGCCAGTCGAGTGAAAGAGCCTGTGCAATCTCAACAAACTCGATGACATCCAAGCGTCGTTCAAACGACTCATACTTCGATACGAACTGCTGGGACCGCCCGAGCGCTGCTGCAAGCTCGACCTGACTAATCTGCGATGCACGACGGCCTGCGCGTAGCGCCTCGATCACCGCGCGGTAGCGAGCATCCTGGATGCTCTTGATAGCCAAAATATCGCTCCGCCTCTTGTTGAGGCGAGCTACCGGCCCTCTGGGTTTTACCCCAAAATGGGGTCTTGGGTGCGTCAGAGG
>JAPKCG010000191.1 GCA_028823055.1 Sphingomonas bacterium | reverse complement strand
TCGCGAAGCCGCGCAGGCGGACGCTTTGCCGCGCGTGCCGATCGTGACCCTGCTCCGCGATCATGGCCGAATGGTGATCGCGGGGACGTTGGGGGTCGTTGCGTGTTTCGCGCTATTCTATCTCTCGACCGCCTTCGCGCTCGGCTACGGCACGACGACGCTGGGATACAGCCGGGAGGCGTTTCTGGGGGTCGAACTGGGCGCGATCCTGTTTCTTGCCGCCGGGGTCGTGATCGCCAGCGTGCTCGCCGATCGCCACGGCGCGCCCGCGATGCTTCGGGTTGGCTTCGTCGGGTGCATGGTGGCGGGGCTCTTCATGGGACCGATGCTGGGCGCAGGGTCGCTTGCCATCGTCTTCGCGTGGCTTGCCTTCGCCTTGTTCGCGATGGGGTTCGCCTATGGCCCGCTTGGCGGTTGGTTGCCGAGCCTGTTTCCAGCGGGCGTCCGCTATACCGGCGTGTCGGTCGCGTTTAATCTGGGCGGCATTATCGGCGGCGCGCTCGCACCGATCGCGGCGCAGGCACTGGCCGCGCGCGGGTTGTGGTGGATCGGAGCCTATCTGGTCGCGGCGGGAGGCTTGAGCTTTGCCGGATTGGCGTTGATCAGTCGGCGCGGCGCAGCAGCGTGATCCGCGCTTTGCCATGAACGCGGCTGGCATCCACGGTAAATCCCGCGAGATCGATTTCTTCGGGTTTCGCGGTTTCGATGCTGACCCAGGTCGCGGGGCCGATCCAGCCTAACCGCGCCAGCTTGTCGAGGGCGACGACGCCCGCGCCGGTGCCGTAGGGCGGGTCCATCATCGCGAGATCGAGCGGTGCGGGCGCGGGGCCGAGCGCCATGACCGAGGTCGCGCGCACGTCGGCACGCGCGTCGAGCCTGGTCAGATTCGCCTTGAGCGCGTCGATCGCGGCGCGGTCCTGTTCGACGAAGAGACATGTCGCCGCGCCACGTGAAAGTGCCTCGATCCCGAGCGCGCCGGAGCCCGCGAACAGGTCCGCGACGGCAAGCCCCTCGAAACTGCCTAGGCGGCTCGCGAGCATCGAAAACAGAGCCTCGCGCGTGCGATCCGCAGTCGGCCTTGTCGCTTCCCCCTTCGGCGCGACGAGCGGGCGGCCGCGCCACGTTCCGGCGATGACGCGCATCAGCGTTTGCCCCCGCGCGGCGGACGGCCACGGCCATCGGCGGGGCCTTTGGTCGGGCGGCCGGTATTGGGCCGCGAGGTGCCCCGGTCGCGCAGCTCTGCGCCCGGGCGACCTGCCGCACTGCGCGACGTTTGCTTGGCACCCAGCGTGTCGCGCGGACGATCGCCGCGGGCCGACCGTGCGTTGGATGGCGGTGCCGCGGCAGGGTCGCGTGGTGCTTCCTCCCGCGGTTTGCGCGGCGCGCTCGGCGGGCGGGCGACTCGCAACCGTCCCTGGGGTTCGGCGGTGGGCTGGGGGCGGGCGCGCGCCGACTTGCGCGCCTCGACGACCACTTGTGGTTCGTCGGCGACATGACCGCGCCGCGGGCTATCGAGCCATTTGCGGAAATTGACGAGATCGTTCTGCTTGACCTCGCCAATTTCTCCGGGCGCGAGATCACCGAGCAAGAAGGGACCGTAGCGAGTGCGGATGAGGCGGCTTACCTGGAGCTCAAGATGTTCGAGGACGCGGCGCACCTCGCGGTTTTTGCCTTCGGTCAGGATCATTTCGATCCACGCATTGGCTCCCGTCCGGCGTTCCATGTTCGCGTTGATCGAGCCGTAGCGCATCCCCTCGATCTCGATCCCGTCGGCGAGATGCTCAAGCTGCTGCTGCGTCACCTGACCATATGTCCGCGCACGATAGGCGCGCTCGACACCGGTCGAGGGCAGTTCGAGCTGACGCTTCAGCCCGCCGTCCGTGGTGAGGAGCAACAGCCCCTCGGTATTGATATCGAGTCGACCGACCGGGACGACGCGCGGCAGTTCGGGGGGAAGCCGGTCATAGATCGTCGGACGACCCGCAGGATCGCGTTCGGTGACGAGCAGCCCGGTCGGCTTGTGATAAATGAACAGGCGGGTCGCTTCCGCCGCCGCAACGGGCTGACCATCAACGGTCACGCCCGACAGGTTGCGCAGGATCGTCGCGGGCGTCTCCAGCACCTTGCCGTCGAGCGCGACGCGACCGTCCTCGATCATGCGTTCGATTTCACGGCGCGACGCGACGCCGGCACGCGCCAGCAATTTGGCGATACGGTGGCCGGTGGGGGCGTCGGAATTTGCGGGGTCGCTGGGGGTAGGCATGGCGCGCGCATACAGCGAAACGAAGCGTTCGCGAAAATATTTGCGACTTGAGCCCAAGGCGCGCGTTAAGAGACGGTAGCGTAACGAGGGCAGGCGGCGATGTTTTTCGGAAAGAAGAAGCGGACAATCGTTCGCCTGTTGGTCGTCGAGGACGAACCGTTGATCGCTTTCGATACCGAACACCTGCTGACCGACCGTGGTTATGACGTCGTCGCCACCGTGGATCGCGTCGCCGCTGCGATCGCGCTGTTAGAGGAAGGGGTTAAGATCGACCTTGTCCTCGTCGACATGCACTTGGCGGACGGATCGGGCATCGACGTCGCGCGGACGGCGCATGGGAACGGCGTGCCGGTCATGTTTGTCACCGGCAATTTTTCCGTCGAGGCCGAGCACTTCGGCGTCGCGTGCCTCGAAAAACCCTATCATCAGCGCGACCTGTTGAGCGCCATCGAAGTCATCGAGGCAAAATTGTCCGGTCGAAAGATCGGCAAACTGCCCGGCGGTTTTCGTCTGTTGGGACAGGCCTAAAGTCGCGATTCGACCTCGTCGTGAAAATGGCGAATGCCGGTTTCCAGCGTCCCGAGCGTGATCCGGTCTATCGCGCCCGACGCCAGCCCTTGCTGACCCAGTTCGGCGGCACGAAAATCCTCCGCAGCGAAAACGCCTCCATCGAGCAGGTTCCAGCTTTTTTCCCAATGGGCCAGCGCCTTTTCGGTCCCGGGCACCTCCGGGATCAGCATGAAATCCTCTACGAGGACACGGTCCTCCGCCTGTGGCATCAAAATCATCAGATTCACGTAATCCGGGCTGACGATCAGCACGGTGCCGGGAAACATCTGATAGGTATAGGTGATCGCGCGGCGTAGCATCGGCCAGTCGTGCGCGGCGACCGCGGCCTCGTCCACCTCGCGCCCCACGGCGCTGCGTTGATGCGGGCCGATCCGGTCACCGGTCGAGACGCCGTCCTTGAAAAACGGCCCGATCGTCGCGGCGTGAAGCCGTTGGACATGATAGCTTTCGAGAAAGGCGTCCATGATCAGCTTCCAGTTCGCCGCGACGTCGTGCGTCCGGCGACGGAAAAGATGCTGCCCCGCAAGGCCGAACGCATCGAAATCATCGCCGAGCGCGGTCGGGTGCGTGAAATCCGCCTGGTCGTCGAACGAGAACCAGATGAGGCCGCCCGCTTCGATCGTCGGGAGCCGCTTGAGCGCGAGCTCGGCCTTGTCGAGCCCCGGAAAAGCATCGGGTCGCGGCAGTCCCGTCAGCGCGCCGTCGAGCGCATAGGTCCAGGCATGATAGGGGCAGACAAGCCGCGACTGACAGACGACGTCACTGCCCTCGACCAACCGCGTACCGCGATGCTGGCAGACATTGAGGAAAACATGCGCCTTGCCCTGCTTGTCGCGTGTGATGAGCAGCGGCTTGCCGAACCCGTCGTGCGGCACCGCCATCCCCGCTTCCGGAAGCAGCGCGGACGGCGCGATGACGAGCGGTGCTTGCGCGAAGATCGCGCGCTGTTCCGCCAAGTGCCGCGCGGGATCGGCATAAGCGGCGGCATCGACATGCGTAATCGCATCGACCCGGCGCGAACCGCCCGCAGCCAATGTTGCGGCCAGCGCCATCTGCCCCGCGGTAGGCGCAATCGTCATCGCCATGTTCATGGCTTTCCTCCCCGTATTTTGGCGCTAGTGTCGCGCTTTGCCGGGCGGGGAGCAAGCCACGAATGACTGAGACGGTTCGTAACGTGACGTGGTGGGACAGTTTGCGCCCGTATCTCGAAAAGGGACCGCTGATCGCGTTCACGCTGGGACTGTCTTCGGGGTTTCCGATCGCGATGATCGGCGCGACGCTGACCAGTCGCCTGGCGCAGGACGGCCTCGAAAAATCGACCATCACCGCGTTCACGCTGGGCTTTCTGGTCTATAATCTCAAGCCGCTATGGGCATGGGCGGTCGACAGCATCACGTTGCCGTTGCTCGGGCGGATCGGTCAGCGCGTGTCGTGGCTGATCTTCGCGGGTATCCTCGTCGTCGCGGCGGTCGCCAATCTGGCCTTTGCGACGCCCACGACCGATCTGACGGGCACGATCGTCGCGGCGATCCTTGTCGGATTCGCGGGCGCGACGTTCGATATCGTCATCGACGCCTACCGGATCGAACATCTCAAACCCTATCAGCTCGGTTTCGGATCGGGGATGTCGCAATATGGCTACCGTATCGGCAACGTCGGCGCGGCGAGCATCGCGCTGGTCGTGGCGGCGCGCTATGGCTGGGCGGTCGGTTACCTGGCGTGCGCGGCGTTCGTGCTGCCTGCGATCATCACCGGCCTCGTCATCGGTGAACCGGAGCGGCATCGCGAGCCGACGAAGCGGCGCGGGTTGGGGGAGATGCTCAATGCGGTCGCGGGGCCGTTCGCGGAATTCTTTCGCCGTGAAGGCGCGTTCATCATCCTCGCCTTCATCCTGATCCACAAGATCGGCGATACGCTCGCCAACATCGTGCTGAGGCTGATGCTCAACGATCTTGGCTTCAGCAATGATGAGATCGCGATCTACGACGTCGGCGTGGGATTCTGGGCATATCTGGTCGGCGTGTTCGTCGGCGGCGGGCTTTACGCGAAGCTCGGCCTCAAGAAATCGGTGCTGATCAGCCTGTTCCTGATGGCGATATCGAATGCGAGTTTTGCGCTGCTCGCGGGCGCCGGGCATTCGAACTGGGGTCTTGCGGGAACGATCGGGTTCGAGAATTTCGCGAGTGGGATCGGCAGTGTTGCGGTCGTCGCCTATTTTTCCGCCCTATGCGACCTGCGCTTTACCGCGGCCCAATATGCGTTGATCTCGGCGGCAGCGAGCGTCGTCGGAAGATTGCTGACCGCGACGACGGCCGGCGGGCTGGTCGAACGCTTCGGCTATGTCGAATTCTATTGGGGCACGACGCTGATCGCGTTTCCGGGATTTCTTCTGTTCTGGTGGATGAGCAGATCGGGTCTGGTCGATCGATCGATCGGGAGCGCGGGGATCGACGGTGAGGGCGATGCGAGGGCGGGCGACCGCGCCTAGCAGATCGGTCGGCCCTCATCGGCGAATGCGACCGCCACCGCCGCGACACTGGCAAGAACGCTGTCGACGCGGCGTGTGCCGAGCAGGTCCGCCATCAGCAACCGCGCGCTTTCCTGTCGCGTTTCGACCCGCGCGAGGATCGCGAGCAGCGCGCCCTCCGAAGCGGTCATTCGGGCGCAGCAACACGGCGCGATCGCGATCGTCGCGCTGGTATGGCTGGCAAGATCGGCCATCATCGCACGGAGCAACACGAGTGGTCGCCTGAAGTTCTGACCAAATGCGGTCAGCAAACAATGCGCCGCGCGCGCATCGTCGAGGCCGTGCGCACCCATCCGGCGCATCGCGAACATCAACAACCGGGCATTGCCACATTCAGGTAAACGATGGGGCAGCATCATCTGCGGTGTACTGATATCGGTCACGGTCACTCACTCCCTCGACTATGGCCAAGGTCGCTTATCCGTTATTGATAGTCAATAGCAATAAGGTGCCCGGTTTATGCAGTTCGTCACAAATGATGATGATGCGATGGCGAGATTCGTCGGCTTGAACGTCGCGCTTGCGCGGTTGTCGTCGGTGGCATTCAGCGCGCGTGGCGATGACGCAATCGTCAATCTTGCACGTAATCGTCGCGCTTGCTCCCGAGATGCGCGGGCCGGTGACGCCTCCCTCGCTCCCCAATACCGGGGAGCGGGCGGCGTTCGAGGGTGCGTCTATGGCGCTTCGTCGCAATCCGTCGCGGGCTTCCCCGGCGGCGCGTTATCTGCCGAACCATGACCCGTGCACGGGCGGCTAGATTCTAGGCCGGCATCTCG
>JAPKCG010000190.1 GCA_028823055.1 Sphingomonas bacterium | reverse complement strand
ACCTGATCCGCGCCCTCGGCATCGAGCAGCGAACAGACGATATAAACGAGCGCCCCGCCCGGCTTGACGAGCGGCGCGGCAATGTCGAGGACATGACGCTGTGTCGTTATCAGGCGGTCGAGACGTTCGGCTGTCAGCCGCCAGCGCCCCTCCGGATTCCGCCGCCACGTCCCCGTTCCCGAACAGGGCGCATCGACGAGGACACCATCCGCCGCCGCCGCCAGATCGGCAAGCGCCTCCGCCTCATGTCCCGGATCGAGCAGCCGCGTCGCGATGATCTCGGCCCCGGCGCGTTCAGCCCGCGGCATCAGCCGCGACAACCGCGCGCGATCGGTGTCGCATGCGATGATCGCGCCCTCGTTCCGCATCGCCGCGGCAAGCGCGAGCGTCTTGCCCCCTGCCCCCGCGCACAGATCGACGATATTCTGGCCGGGACGCGCGTCGATCGCGAGGCCGACGATCTGGCTCCCCTCGTCCTGCACTTCGATAACACCGTCGCGAAAGAGCGGCAGCTGGTCGACATTCGTTCCGCTCGGCAGGCGCAAGGCGTCGGGTGCGTATCCGACGATTTCCGACCCGGACAACGAGGCAGCGACCGAGTCCCGCGTCGCCTTCAACGCATTGACGCGCACGTCGAGCGGCGCGCGGTTGATCAACGCGGGCAACTGTTCGGCATCGATCCCCGAGGCCGCGAGCGCATCGATCAGCCATCGCGGCGCGATACCCCTGATGGCGGCGGCTTCGTCACTGTCGATCGCGGCGGCACCATAGCCCGACCCGTCGAATGTCGCGGCGAGTTCGGCATCCTCGCGCGCCAGCGCGACCAGCGCGGCGCGGCCATTCGTGGGCACCTCCCCACATGCGCGGATCGCGGCATAGACCAGTTCTCGCACCGCGCGCCGGTCCTTCGACCCGGCATAGCGGCGCGTCCCGAAATAGCGGGCGATCACGGTGTCAGCCGCCGCCCCGCCACCACGCGCGGCATCGATAATGGCGTCGAGCAAGTCGATTGCGGCCTGGGTTCTGGCGGCGGGGGTCATTGGTCAAAGGTCACAGAAGGTCACACCAAAACGAGTTGGATCGCGCACTCGTGAACGCGCATCGGATAAGATCGGACCGCCACGACTGGTCGGTCGCCCCTCCCCTATGGCGAAGATGCGGGCGATAGGACAGCCTTCTCATCGTCCCGCTCGATTGGAAATCAGCTTGCACTGATAAATAAACAAGAGAGACAATGAACCAGGTGATCCAGTCTTTGCCATCCCCCGGTCGTTCGCGCCGCTGGCCGATGCCACTTGCGGCGGCGTATCGACCGGTTTGGGCGGCAAGACGCTTCGAGTAGCAGCTTGACCGACGGCGTTCGACATGACGCTGGCGGACATCACAAAGCAAATTCACTTCCCGAACGCGCGGGGTTCGTCGTGACGCGAAAGGTCGGGCGAGTACAGGCCTGCATGCTCGGGACTGGCGGGCTGCGGAGGGCGTCAGGGCGGATCGTGCAGCATCCCCGCCTGATCGAGGGTCGCTTCGCTATCCGGATGAGATAATCGGTCAAACGAAACGGGAGGAGCATGATGCCGCAGACTGACAAGGAGGCCACCGACCGGCAGTATCGAACGTCGGCCGCCCGCATCGGCGATCGCGCGCTTATCATCGAAAGACTGTTCGACGCACCGCCGGACATCGTCTTCATGGCGTGGGGCGATTCCGATTTGTTTCGGCGCTGGTGGATGCCGAAGTCGGTATCGGGCGTCTCGCTTTCAGCATGCGACATGGATGTCCGCACCGGGGGCAAATATCGACTCGAAATGAGCGTCGACGATGCCGATGCCATGACCTTTTACGGCAGATATATCGATGTGGTTCCCAATGAGCGCATCGTGTGGACCAATGACGAAGAAGACGACGGCGCGATCACGACAGTCACGTTTCAGAAACGTGACGGGCGTACATTGCTGACTTTCCACGAAATCTATCCGTCGGCGGAGGCGCTTGAGGAGGCGATGCAGGGTTCGGCGGCGGGACGGCCCGAGCAACTGGACCAGCTTGCTGCGTTGCTGCATGCGCTTGGCGGGTGACGAAGATCGTAGACGGCGCTGCTGCCGGAAAAACGACGTCTATCGCGTCGGGTAATTTGGCGCCTCACGCGTGATAGTGACGTCGTGGACGTGGCTTTCCTTGAGCCCTGCGCCGGTGATCTGGACGAATTGCGCGCGGGCCTGAAGGTCTTCGATCGTGGCCGATCCGGTATAGCCCATCGCCGCCTTGATACCGCCGACCAGCTGATGGATGACGTCGCGGGCCGGTCCCTTGAACGCAACCTGCCCCTCGATCCCCTCGGGGACGAGCTTCATCTGATCCTTGATGTCGCCCTGGAAATAACGGTCGGCGGAGCCGCGGCCCATCGCGCCGACGCTGCCCATGCCGCGATAGGATTTATACGCCCGCCCCTGATACAGAAAGGTTTCGCCGGGCGCCTCTTCGGTGCCCGCGAGCAGCGATCCGACCATGCAGCTCGACGCACCTGCGGCGAGCGCCTTGGCGAGATCGCCCGAGGTGCGCAAGCCGCCGTCGGCGATGACGGGAACGCCCGATTTCGCGCCTTCTTCGGCGCAATCCATCACGGCGGTGAGCTGCGGGACGCCGACGCCCGCGACGACGCGCGTCGTGCAGATCGATCCGGGGCCGATACCGACCTTGATCCCGTCCGCGCCCGCGCCGATCAGCGCGCGCGTCGCCTCCGCGGTCGCGACGTTACCCGCGATGACCTGAACCGAATTGCTCAGCTGCTTCACCCGCTCGACCGCGCGCGCCACGTCGCGATTATGGCCGTGCGCGGTGTCGATGACGATGAGATCGCATTCGGCATCGACCAGCGCCTCGGTCCGCGCGAAGCCCTTGTCGCCGACGGTCGTCGCCGCCGCGACGCGCAGCCGACCCGCGCCGTCCTTGGTCGCATCGGGATAGGTCACTGCCTTTTCGATGTCCTTGACCGTGACCAGGCCGACGCAGCGATACGCGTCATCGACGACGAGCAGCTTTTCGATCCGGCGGTGATGGAGCAGGCGGCGCGCCTCCTCCTGCCCGACCCCGACCCCGACGGTGACGAGGTTCTCGTGCGTCATCAATTCGCTGACGGGTTGTGCGGGATTGCCCGCAAACCGCACGTCGCGATTGGTGAGGATGCCGACGAGCTTGCCGTTCGCCTCGACGACGGGGATGCCGCTGATCCGGTGGCGCGTCATCAGCGCCTGCGCATCGGCCAGCGTCGCATTGGGCGCGATCGTGATCGGATTGACGACCATCCCGCTTTCGAAACGCTTGACCTGACGCACCGCATCGCATTGCTCGTCGATTTCGAGATTGCGGTGGAGCACACCGATGCCGCCCAGTTGCGCCATGACGATCGCCATATCCGCCTCGGTCACGGTGTCCATCGCGGAGGAGACGATCGGGATGTTGAGCCCGATGTCCCGCGTGATCCGCGTGCGCGTGTCTGCCGAACTCGGCAAAATGTCTGACTCGGCGGGTACGAGGAGAACGTCGTCGAAGGTGAGGCCGAGTCGAATGGTCAAGGGAGCGCTTCCTGCATGAGGGCAAGTGGCGGGCCATGTAACCAACCCTGACCGCGCGGGCTAGGGGTCAGCGCGGTTTTGCGACCCTTGCGCGGGCTGACCAGTCGCATTTCGTTTCGCTGCCCCCCGCGATCTGCTAATGTCCACCGCAGCAATTGAGGAAATGTTCGATGGGTCTGATTATCATCGGCCTGGCGGTGGCGCTGGTCCTTTTCTATCTCTTTTCAAGCATCAAGATCGTGCGACAGGGGTACAAATACACGATCGAACATTTCGGTCGGTACACGACCACCGCCGCGCCCGGCTTCAATTTCTACCCCGCCTTTTTTTATCGTGTCGGTCGCAAGGTCAACATGATGGAACAGGTCATCGATATTCCGGGTCAGGAGATCATTACCAAGGATAACGCGATGATCTCGACCGACGGGGTCGTGTTCTTCCAGGTGCTCGACGCGCCCAAGGCGGCGTATGAGGTGAGCGACCTGTATACCGCGTTGCTTCAGTTGACGACGACGAACCTGCGAACGGTGATGGGGTCGATGGACCTCGACGAAACGCTGTCGAAGCGGGATGAGATCAACGCGCGGCTGCTGAACGTCGTCGATCACGCAACGACCCCCTGGGGCGTCAAGATCACGCGCGTCGAGATCAAGGATATCCGCCCGCCCGCCGATATCGTCAACGCGATGGGCCGTCAGATGAAGGCGGAGCGTGAAAAGCGGGCGAACATTCTCGATGCGGAGGGATCTCGCCAGTCGGAAATCCTGCGCGCCGAGGGACAGAAACAGGCGCGCATCCTCGAAGCCGAAGGCCGCAAGGAATCCGCTTTCCGCGATGCCGAGGCGCGCGAGCGTCAGGCCGAGGCGGAGGCGTCGGCGACACGATCGGTATCGGAAGCGATTTCTTCAGGGGGTACGCAGGCGATCAACTATTTCATCGCGCAGAAATATGTCGAGGCGGTCGGCAAATTCGCGACCAGTCCCAATGCCAAGACGATCCTGTTCCCGGTCGAGGCGACGCAATTGATCGGAACCCTGGGCGGGATCGGTCAACTTGCGAAGGAAGCGCTGGGCGATACGGGTGTCACTACCCCCGCCAAGCCCGCCGAAGCGCCCCGGCGCGGCCCGTTCGAACTGAAACGCGAAGACTAAAGGCCGACGATGAGCCTCGATCCTTTCGGCGGTGCGGGCGGCGCGTGGATCATCGCCGCATTGGTGCTGGGGATTGCGGAACTCGTCATCCCCGGCGTCTTCCTGATCTTCCTCGCGATCGCGGCGGCGATCACGGGGCTTGCGAGCATTGTCTTGCCCGACCTGACGCCAGCCGCCCAAATCGCGTCGTTTGCCGTGTGGAGCGCGGTGACCGTATTGATCGGCAGACGCTGGTATCGCGACTATCCCGTCGATACGACCGATGCGCTGCTCAACGATCGCGCCGGGCGGCTCGTCGGTAAGGTGGTAAGCGTGGAAATTGCGCTGACCGGCGGCAGCGGTCGCGTTCGCATCGGCGATGGCTCATGGCTCGCCCACGGAGCCGATGCGCCGGTCGGCGCGCGCGTTCGCGTGGTCGCGGTCCAGGACGGCTTCGTCGATGTCGAGCAGCTCGAAGCGGAGGCCGGACCGGATCGCTAGGCCGACCCGATCACGAGAAGTGCCAAATCACGGCCGCGATGGCGGGGATATGATAAGATACTCCCGCCGCCACGATACCGTCAGGCGAGTTGCGCCACTTTGGGCGCGGCCTGGCGGACGCCTTCGTCGACATGCTCGGCGAATTGCGCGAAATTGTCGTTGAAACGCTCGACCAGATTGGCGGCAGTCGCGTCATAGTCCGCCTTGTCCGACCAGGTTTGACGCGGGTCGAGAATAGCCGAATCGACACCATTGGCCGCGATCGGAACCTCGAATCCGAAATTCGGGTCGGTGCGGAATTCCGCATCATTAAGGCTGCCATCGAGCGCGGCGTTGAGCAGCGCGCGGGTCGCCTTGATCGGCATACGGTTGCCCGTGCCATATTTGCCGCCGGTCCAGCCGGTATTGACCAGCCAGCAATCGACCCCGCCTTTCGCGATCCGCTCCTTGAGCAGGTTGCCATAGACCGACGGGTGACGCGGCATGAACGGAGCCCCGAAACAGGTTGAGAAGGTGGCGTCAGGCTCGGTCACGCCGATCTCTGTCCCCGCGACGCGCGCGGTGTAGCCGGAGAGGAAATGATACATGGCCTGATCGGGGGTCAGCTTCGCGATCGGGGGCAACACCCCATAAGCATCGGCGGTCAGGAAGATGATGTTGTGCGGCACCGGCCCCATATTGTCGTCCGACGCATTGGGGATAAAGCCGATCGGATAGACGCCGCGACTATTCTCCGCGAGGCTGGGGTCGTCGAGGTCGAGCTGGCGCGTGTCGGGGTCCATCACCACATTTTCGAGCACCGTGCCGAACCGCTTCGTCGTCGCGAAGATTTCGGGCTCGGCCTCGGCGGACAGCCGGATCATCTTGGCATAACAGCCGCCCTCGAAATTGAAGACCGCCGTGTCCGACCAGCCATGCTCGTCGTCGCCGATCAGCGTCCGACTGGCATCCGCCGACAG
>JAPKCG010000189.1 GCA_028823055.1 Sphingomonas bacterium | reverse complement strand
GGGTAACTGACAAATATCTTGATCAGAACGCCGCCATTTAGCGCGAACGTTTACATCCCAGCGCTTTGGCGCTGGCGACCGTCCACCTTTCAGTCTAGGTATCAGCGTCTAGATAACGTCGGGTGAACTCGAATGCTGGACAATGACAGCGCGGCGATCAAGAAGGCAGGCCCGATGCGGGTGGGCTACGCGCGTGTGTCGACCGACGACCAGAACCTAGCAGGGCAATTGGACGAGCTGCGCGCCAGCGGATGCGCCGATATCTATTCGGAGCATGGCAGCGGCAAGAAGGACGACCGGCCCGAGTTGGCGAACGCGCTGCGCACGTTACGCACTGGCGATACGCTGGTGGTGACGCGGCTCGATCGGCTCGGCCGCAACCTGCCCCACCTGATCGCTACGGTGAATGCCCTCGCCAAGCGCGGCGTCGGCTTTGAAAGCCTTGCCGAACGGCTCGACACCACCAGCGCCGGGGGCGAGCTGATTTTTCATATCTTCGCCAGCATGGCGCAATTCGAGCGCCGGCTTAACAGCGAGCGGACCAGGGCCGGGTTGAAGGCCGCTCGCGCGAGAGGCCGCAATGGCGGCCGTCCCCCGATCCTGTCACTCTCGCAACTGCGCCAGGCCAAGCGGCTGCTGGACGATCCAGAGGTGACGGCCCGCGAGGTCGCGCACACATTCGGCGTCAGCCGGTCGACGCTCTACAACAACCTCGCCCGCCTCGACATGCCCGCCGGCGAGCGCGTCACATGAGTTTATCCGCGAAAGCACGAATCCTAGCCCCTAGGGCGGCGTCGACAAGGACGGCCCCACAGGCCCGCCCTCTGTCTTCGTGCTTTCCCGGATCAATTCCCCGAGCTGGATTCGTGCTTTTGCGGATCAATGCAAAGGGGGCGAGAATGGAACCGCGTCATTGGCGCCATGATGGAGACGAGGCCGATGCCGCCAACCCAAGCTGATCTTTTCGCCCTCGACAGCCCGCTTATGAGCGAAGTGCGAGGCGAGCGATCCTTGATGGCGTTCCCGTTCTTCGCACTCAGCAAGGGCAAGTGGACCAAAACGCTTTCCTACAAGACCGACAGCGTTTCGATAGAGATCGTGCCTACGGCAAAGGGCGTTGCGACGATCTATGACAAGGAGATCGTCCTTTACATCGCCAGCTTGATGGTTGCGAAGCTCGAAGCTGGCGGCGAAGTCTCGCAGGACTTCTATTTTACCGCGCATGACCTGTTCACCGTGACGGGCAACAATCCTTCCGCGCGATCCTATACTCGCCTCTCGCAAGCGCTTGAACGGCTTCAGGGTACGCAGATCAAGACCGACATTGAGGCAGGTGGCGAAGGCGAGGAGGGGTATTTCTCGTGGCTTTCCGAGGCGAAACTTTATTACACGAAGAACGGTGACCGCCCAGGAGAGAAGCGTCTGAAAGCGGTCCGGGTGCGCCTGTGCGATTGGCTCTTTCGGGCGATCCTGCGCGACCGGCAGGTTCTCGACTATGCACCCGCCTATTTCCGGCTCGGTCCAGTCGAGCGCCGCCTATATGAAATCGCCCGTTCGGCTTGCGTCGATGGCGCTTACGAATTGAGCCTCGACGACTTACGTCTCCAGCTCGGCTATCAAAACTCTCTCGCCCATTTTCGCCATGCTTTGAAGGCGATATTAGAGGCCGATGCCATACCGGACTACCGGGTAATACTGTGCGACGCCCCGCCCAGCGGCGCGAAGACAGCGCCTCGACCCGGTAGAAAGACCGGATACTGCCAAGTCGTGATCGAACCGAAAGTCATGAAGCTAGCGAGCGCATCCGCGCTCGCCTGATTCGCGGCAGGGGGGCAGCGCGCGGGTCGATTGATCCGCGAAAGCACGAATCCAAAACCCTCATTGATCCGCGAAAGCACGAATCCCAGCGGCATTGATCCGGGATAGCACGAACGATTTTCGGCATTGATCCGGGATAGCACGAACCGCCAGCGCTTCCGCGTCGCCGTTTAATTCTGCAAAATCCTCTCGACCGGCAGCACGTCGGCAAGATCGAGGAAAGAGCGGCTGTGACCACATAAACGAATGCCCGGCACGAAGGCCGGGCACCCTGGAACGTGATGAGCGATGCTTGGCGGCATCGATCAGGTCGTAAGACACCTCTCTCATACCCGTTCCCGAGCCTCGGTTCAAGGGAGCGCGCTTCGCGCCACGCTCTAGTTTTGCCTGGTCCCAGCCCCGAAAGGGGACGAAAGATGGGAGCTGTTTCAATCGCGCGCGCGAGTTTCATGGCGCTCGAAAGGGTGACGAACGAGCGGGCCAGGTCGCGATCGGGCGCCCCGAACCCGACGCGCGCTCACGTCCATCCTCACAGCCGGAAAGCCGGCACGTTCGAGGACGACTTCTTCTACACCTATGCGAAGGGCGAGACGGACCGGCTCTATCGCAACGCCGTCGAGCTGCTGAAGCGTAAGAACGCGATCAGGCGCCTTGCCCGCGCCGAGGCCCGTCAGCTCACCGAGGCCGAACGCCTCGTCACGCTGATTACGCCCGCGGCCGTGCGGGTGTTCGAGCAGCTAACGCAGCTCGCCCGCACATGCGCCGGCAAGGTGTTCCCGACATGGGAATGGATCGAGACGCACACGGGGTTGTCGCGCGCGAGCGTCGGGCGCGGCCTCAAGATCCTCGCCAGTATGGGGATGCTCGACAGGCAGCGGCGATGCGTCCCGGTCGAACCAACCCCCGATCGCCCAAAGGCGCGCTATGAGCAGACGTCAAACGTCTACCGGATGCGCTTCCCGAACAGCCTTGTCCCTTTCCTTCCGCGATGCTTCCGTCCGTCTCCCCTGCCCGATGACGTGGTGCAGCGGGAAGCCGACCGTATCGAGGAGATCGAAGCGATGCGCCTATGGCGCTCCCCCCGCCAAGTCGCGGCCGAGGATATTGATGACGCCGGCCTGCGCAGCATCATGATCCGCCTCGCTATCGGCATCGAGGAACGAGAGTCTCAAAAAAATGGTCAACCGCTCCATGATTCATCTATTCTATGTTCAGATGGAGTTGGCCTAGTCGGCCAACGCTCTGGCGCCTGACGGCGAGAAGCGCCTAGACCAACCCAAAACCCACGCAATAACCGGTAATACCAAGCCGAAGCGTCGGACGCGCCTACGGCGCGGTGCTCCCGAGGGGAGCATGCGACTTCTGTTGCGCTCAAATGGTTGAGCTGATGCCCGGTCGAACCGTTTTTCGTCCTTGAGCGCCGCCGTAGCGCCAAGCCCCAAGCGAGGGCGGCGCGATTGTCGTCGGCATCCTTCCCTTTCCACGTGGTCGACTCCCAATTTCCCCGCGGCCGAGCCGAGCTTGCGCCGATCGTTACCTGATACCGAGATCCTTGCGCCTGCCGACAACGCACCGATCGCGACGGCCCAGGCCGAGTCCTTCGTCTGGCTATTCCTATGTCGATGGGAAAATGGGCGCTCGCCGCCTTCTACGATCAAGAGAATAACCGGCTTCGCCTACGGTTTCCGCTTCGCGGACCCTCCGTTTTTTCTCTTGATCGCGGCGCCTTCGCTCCCCTTCAAATCCCATCAGGAATTAGCCTGATCGATCGAAGGACAGGACCATGCAGAACATCGCGGAGTTTCGGATCATCGGCCGGGTCGGCAAGATCACCGAGCATGACAAGGTGACGAAGGTCAGCGTCGCCGCCAACTACAACCGCCAGGAGAATGGCGAGTGGGTGACGGACACGCACTGGAACGAGGTGACGGTGTTCGGCAAACTGATCGAGCGCGCCGGCAAGTCGCAGAAGGGCGATTTGGTGCATATCACTGGCCGGGTCCGGCAGAACTCCTACGACGCGGCCGAGGGCAAGCGCTACACCGTCGAGCTGATCGCCGACGGTGTAGCTATCCTCGCCAAGGGTTCGGAGGACCGCGACTAATCGCGGTCGGGGCCGCCTACCGGCGGCCCTTCCCGCCTTCGCAATTCCAGCTCGACGGCCTCGCGCAGCAAGTCAGCCTGACTCTCGCCTGGCCGCAGGACGGATTTGATGCGACCAAGCGTTCCTTTCGGAAAGCGCGCGAGCGTTTGGTCCTCCATTGGAGGGCGACCGACTGACCGGATATTGCTAGACGTCATCCAATGCCCTAGTAATTACCGATACCGCATATTGACGGCATTAGCGGTATCGTATATTACAGGATGCGCCTTTCATCAAGGCGACGGAGGCAAAGGCCATGTTGGGAAATCTGCTGGTAGTCGGGCTCTTCGTCCTAATCGTGTGGGCCATCGCTAAGGGCGGCTCCGGCTACAACGGCGCGCGCACGTGGAGCGGCGACACCCCGGACGAGGAAGGCCGTCGCAATACGCGGACGGACTCCAACTATCAGGGGCATGACCGCTGGACCGACAACCGCTCCGATCGCGGCTGGTAGAGCGTGCAGACTATCGCCATCAACGTCGAGAAGGGCGGCGCCGGTAAGACGATGATCGCCTGCCATGTGGCATGGCATCTTGCCGACGCCGGCCACCGCGTCCTGTTCCTCGACCTCGACCGCCAGTGCAACGCGACCGATGCGCTCGCCGACTTCGAGAGCCTTGGGAGCTGCAAGCCGCTGTTCGAGCCGGGCTACACACCGCCCGCCACATTCCCGCGTCTCGCGATCTACTCGAACCGCATGGGCGGCGAATATGACGCGAACTATCCGCCCGCGCTGTCCAACCTGAACGCCAACTTCCCGGTGCTCGATAGCCTCTTCGATTATTGCGTCATCGACACGCCGCCCTCGTGGTCGTGGATCAATTATGCGGCCCTGTTGGTGTGCAACCACCTGATCGTCCCCGTCGAGCTGGGGCCGTTCGGCCCCGCATCGACGAAGCAGGTTTCGGACTCGATCCAGACCGTAAACGCTAAGCGCCGCACGCCCATCCACATGGTCGGGTTGATCCCCAACCGCGTGCGCGCCAACGATCGGCATCAGATGGACATGCTCGCCGCGATCAAGAGCAAGACCGGCCGCAATCTGTTTTCGACCTACCTTCCCGAGCGCGCGCATTACAGCCAGGCCATCCAAGAGCATGTGCCGGTGTGGCGGTTCGACAAGGACGTGCGCACCTCTCTTCCGCCAATGCGCGCGTTCCTCGAGGAAGCGATGACCCGCATCGGGAGCAAGGTATGACCGACTTCTCCGGCTTTGACGTTTTCAGCGAGAAGGCGGCCGTAGCGGACGCCGATCGCGTCCAGCTTCTTGATCCCGAGCTGCTGTATCCCGATCCCGAGAACGTCCGCAGCGAGATCGACCCGGCCAAAATCGACGAGATGGCCGAGACGATCAAGGAGCGCGGCCAGCTTCAGCCGATCACCGTCGCACCTAGGGATGCCGACGGGCGCTATCGGATCAAGTTCGGAGAGCGGCGCTGGCGCGCCTGCCACAAGCTCGGCGTGCAGGTCCGCGCGATCGTCGACAAGACCGACGACATTGAGCAGGTGCGCATCGACCAGTTCATCGAGAACGATCAGCGCGAGGATCTGTCGACGGCCGACATGATCCGGTTCGTCACCGGGCAGGTTGCGAAAGGACGGTCCCTCGCCGAGCTGGCGCGCGCGACGGGGCGCAACCGCACGTTGCTGACCCGCTATCAAGGTCTCGCCAAGGCGCCAGATTATATCACCGCGCTCTTCGCCGACATTTCGATGCGGAGCGCGGTCGCACTTACCCAGGCCGCGAAAACGGACGAGGCGGCGACCCGGGCCTTCGTTACGGACACCGCAGCCGAGGACATGACGGTGCTGGCGTGCGAGCGGTTTGCGCGTGAGGTCGGGGCGAAAAAGACGACTGCCGCGCCCCCTGCCCCTTCGCCAGTGGAACCGATCAGGACCGACAGCGCAGATGCAGGTGGCGCTACCGAACCCGTGTTGATCGAGGATGCGGACCCGTCTTCCGCGCCGACGACGGACGAGATCAGGGACGACGAGGCGGACCGCGCGCTTGCCGAGACGCCAGTCGCGGTATCGGAGTTGAGCGTTGCGCCGATCGCGACCGACGCCCCTGCCCCACGGTCATCGCCCAAGACGAAGCCCGGCAAACCGAAGGTGGAGCGCCCAACGATCGAGATCGACGGAAAGCGCGCAATGGTCGTTGAGGCGCCGTTGCACTTCGACGGAGAAGAGCAGCCGCGTATCTTGAGCTGGCGCTA
>JAPKCG010000188.1 GCA_028823055.1 Sphingomonas bacterium | reverse complement strand
GGCCGCTGCTCGATGCGTGCGGGCGCGTGATCGGGATCAATTCGGCGATCACGCGCGCCGAGGATGGCGATTCGACCTTCGGCTTCGCGATCGCGGACAGTCAGGTCGCGGCGTTTCTGCGGGAGGCGAAGCAACCCTTCGCGGCGGTCACCGCGCCCTGCACCTCGATCGAGGAACGTTTGCGTCAGGATAGCGAGGCGGATGCGCGCGCCAGTGCGGATGCGGTCGCCGCCTCGCGGGAGGCGCAGACCCGCGCCGCGATGACGCGCGAGGCGGCGCTCGCCGATGCGCGCGTCGATGCCGAGCGGATGCGTGAAAACTTCATGGGGGTCGCGGGCCTGCTGCTCGTGCTCGGTGCGATGGGCATCGGGGGCGCGGGGCTGCTCGTGACGCAGGGGCGGCGGCGCGATGCGATCGCCGCTGGCATCGGGGGCGGCGCGGTCGTCATCGTCGCGATCCTCATTTTCGTGCTGCGACCGGATGGAGAGGTCGCTGCGGCGATCACGCCCCCCGATGCGGTCCAGCCCGTTCCCGCCGTTTCTCCGCTCGGCGCCTATGTCTGCACCATCCAGCCCGACCGCAGCCGCATAACCGTCTCCACGACGCCACAGGTTGACCTGGCATGGGGCGCGAACGGGTGCGTCGATGGCAAGACGCAGTTTGTGACGCGCGGATCGCGCTGGGAACGGACGATCGTCCCCGACGACGAACAGACCGCCTCGACCCTGTCGTTCGACCCGGCACGGCGTCTCTATACCGACACGCGCTATCTGCTGTCGTCGAGCGCGATCGAGGCGCTGCGCAAATTACGTGGTGCCGCTCCGGCCAAGGCATGCAGCATCGACCCGTCGACACTGGCGCAGCAGGAAGAGGCGATCCGCGCCGCGCTGCCGCCGCTGCCCAACGAAAAACTCGTTTACTCCTGTGCGCCGCCAAGCGACCCTGCGGCTCGCTGATCGCCCCCCCGCTGATCGCTGACGCCGTCACGCTCACGATCGAGCAAGATGCGTTTTCGGTCGAGGCCATAGGCATAGCCGCCCAGCGTCCCATCGCCGCGAATGACCCGGTGGCAGGGGATGAGTATCGCGACATTGTTCGCGCCATTCGCACTTCCCGCCGCGCGCACCGCCTTCGGGCGTCCGATCGCGGCGGCGATGTCGGCATAGCTGCGCGTCTCGCCAGGCGGGATCCGTTGCAGCGCCTGCCACACCGCTTCCTGAAACGCGGTTCCGCGCACATCGAGCGGGATCGCGCGACCATCGCCCGGCGTCTCGACCGCCGCGACGACACGGTCGAACAGGTCGGCAAATTTGGCGCTCCCCTCGATCAGCGTCGCGTGGGGGAAGCGGCGGCGCAATGCGGCTTCGTCTTCATCGAAGGACAGGCGGCACACGCCTTTCGCGGTCGCGGCCACGAGCATTCGACCAAGGCTGGTCCCGATCATCGCCCAATGAATTTCCGCCCCCGCACCGCCCGCGACCCATGCCGATGGTGCCATGCCGAGCCGTCCCTCATGTGCCGCATAGAAACGTGACGGGGCGGAAAAACCTGCGGCATAGATCGCCTGTGCAACGCTATCTTCGCGCGTCAGCGCCTCGCCCGCCCGCGTCCGGCGCATCGCGCGTGCATAGGCGGCGGGCGACAGGCCGACTGCGCGCTTGAACACGCGCTGGAAATGCGCGGGCGAATAGCCCGTCGTCGCGGCGAGCCGGTCGAGCGTTGGCGGCTTTTCCGCCGCGCCGATCAGGGCGATCGCTTCGGCCACCGCCGCCTCGTCGCGCGCGACCGCATCGGGGCGGCATCGCAGGCACGCGCGAAACCCTGCCGCTTCCGCCTCGGCGGGCGTCGGGCGGAATTCGACATTCGCGCGGCCGGGATGGCGCGCGGCGCAGGAGGGGCGGCAATAAATGCCCGTCGTCCTCACACAGGTGACGAACAGCCCGTCGCTCGCCCGGTCACGCATCAACACGCGCTGCCAGCGGGCGTCGTCGTCGATCGGCGGGGTGCCATCGGGCAGGGCGGGGCTGACGATATCGATCATGGCATTGCTGTTCCCATCATAACCGAAACGTGGCGCCGCGGGCGAATCGAACATCGTGCATCTCCTTGTCCTCCTTTCGGCGTAGCGCAGAGGGGAGAGCAGATGCGTCCCACGGTTTGCGGTCAATGTCGCGGGCCGGGCCGGGCCGGGCCGGATCGGAGGCGTCGGCGATGGGGCCACCGCGATAGGCCCAGATGGGTTGCATCACCCCGGCCCCGATGCTAACCGCCCGCCAACCCGTCGGACGCGCAATCTCTTTTTTGCGCATCCCCGTCCGCATGGGAAGAAGGGTATTCAGGGAGGCGTTGCTTTCGTGAGGCCCGGATAACCCGTTGATTACGAGGAATTCGGTTCCGTGGAGACATCCGACGGTATTCAGGCGAGCTTAGGCGGGCGTTATGCGCTGGCTTTGTTCGAACTCGCCCAGGACGCCAAGACCATCGATACGGTCGAGCAAAGCCTTCAGGCGGTGCGCGACGCACTTGCCGAATCGGACGATTTCCGCACGCTGACGACGAGCCCGCTCGTGTCGCGCGGCAATGCGGCCAAGGCGATGTTGGCGGCGGCCGATACGATGGGCATCGACCCGACGACGAAGAATTTCCTTGGCGTTCTCGCCGAAAACCGCCGCCTGTCGCAGCTGCCCCAGATCATGCGCGCGTTTCGCCAGCTAGCGGCGAAGCATCGCGGTGAGATCGCGGCGGAAGTGACGTCGGCGCACCCACTGACCGACGACCAGATCGCCGCGCTGAAGCAACAGCTGCGCACCCGCGTCGGCAGCGACGTATCGGTCGATCTCAGCGTCGACCCCGCATTGCTCGGCGGACTCGTCGTCCGCATCGGTTCCCAGATGATCGATTCGTCGATTCGTACCCGTTTGAATGCGCTCGCCAGCGCGATGAAAGGCTGAAGGCTCACCCATGGATATCCGCGCCGCAGAAATTTCGAAGGTCATCAAGGACCAGATCGCCAATTTCGGGACGGAGGCAGAAGTCTCCGAAACCGGTCAGGTGTTGTCGGTCGGTGACGGCATCGCGCGCATCTACGGCCTCGACAACGTTCAGGCAGGCGAGATGGTCGAATTCGCCAATGGCGTGCAGGGCATGGCGCTCAACCTCGAAGCTGACAATGTCGGCGTCGTGATCTTCGGGTCTGACTCGGAGATCAAGGAAGGCGACGTCGTCAAGCGGACGGGCAAGATCGTCGACGTCCCGACGGGGAAGGGCCTGCTCGGCCGCGTCGTCGATGGCCTCGGCAATCCGATCGACGGCAAAGGCCCGATCGTCAGCGACACGCGCAGCCGCGTCGAAGTGAAGGCTCCGGGCATCATCCCGCGCCAGTCGGTAAGCGAACCGATGCAGTCGGGCCTCAAGGCGATCGACGCGCTTGTTCCCGTCGGCCGTGGCCAGCGCGAACTGATCATCGGCGATCGTCAGACCGGCAAGTCGGCGGTCGCGATCGATACGTTCATCAATCAGAAGACCGCCAATGCGGGCGATGATGAATCGAAGAAGCTCTATTGCATCTATGTCGCGGTCGGCCAGAAGCGTTCGACCGTCGCTCAGATCGTCAAGACGCTCGAAGAAAACGGCGCGATGGAATATTCGATCGTCGTCGCCGCGACCGCGTCGGAGCCTGCGCCGATGCAGTTCCTCGCGCCCTATACCGGTGCCGCGATGGGCGAATATTTCCGCGACAACGGCATGCACGCGTTGATCGTCTATGACGATTTGTCGAAGCAGGCGGTGGCCTATCGTCAGATGTCGCTGCTGCTGCGTCGTCCTCCAGGCCGTGAAGCCTATCCCGGCGACGTGTTCTATCTTCACAGCCGCCTGCTCGAACGCGCCGCGAAGATGTCGGACGCCAACGGGGGCGGTTCGCTTACCGCGCTGCCGATCATCGAAACCCAGGCGGGCGACGTGTCGGCCTACATCCCGACCAACGTGATCTCGATCACCGATGGCCAGATCTTCCTCGAAACCGATCTGTTCTTCGCGGGCATCCGCCCCGCGATCAACGTCGGCCTGTCGGTCAGCCGCGTCGGCTCGGCCGCACAGACCAAGGCGATGAAAAAGGTGTCGGGTTCGATCAAGCTCGAACTCGCGCAATATCGCGAAATGGCCGCGTTCGCGCAGTTCGGCTCGGACCTCGATGCCTCGACGCAGCGTCTGCTCAACCGCGGCGCACGTCTGACGGAACTGCTCAAGCAGGCGCAGTTCAGTCCGATGCCGTTCGAGGAACAGACCGCATCGATCTTCGCGGGCACCGCTGGCTTCCTAGATGCAGTGAAGGTCGAGGACGTGACGCGCTACGAACAGGCGATGCTCGCCGACATGCGCGCGAACCACGGCGATGTGCTCGCCGCGATCCGCGACAGCCGCGATCTGAAGGACGATGTTCGCGACAAGCTGAAGGACGCCCTCGCCTCGTTCGCGAAGACGTTTGCATAAATGGCACTGACCTATCTTGCGACGATAGACCTCAAAACCGACTGTTTCGATGAAGCATGTCAGGCAGTAAGGGCGATCGTCTCGAGAACGCGGGATGAACAGGGGTGCGAGCGGTTCGATCCGCATCCCGCCGCCGATGGATCGCCGACCCTGTATATCTACGAACGCTGGACGGATCGTGCAGCATTCGATCATCACCATGCGCAGGATTATACGCGCACGGTCTTCAAGAGTTACGAGGAGTGGCTGTCAGGGCCGGTCCAGATGACTGAACTCGCGGACGAATTGGTGTAATATGGCATCACTTAAGGCCCTAAAGATCCGCATCGGCTCGGTGAAGTCGACGCAGAAGATCACCAAGGCGATGAAGATGGTCGCCGCCGCCAAGCTGCGCCGTGCGCAGGAGGCGGCGATGGCCGGTCGCCCCTATGCCGAGCGTCTCGAAGGCGTGATGGCGAGCCTGGCGTCGAAGGTCACGGTGTCCGAATCGAGCCCGAAACTCCTCGCGGGTACGGGTAGGGACGACGTCCATATGATCGTCGTCGCCACGTCCGAGCGCGGGCTGGCGGGGGCGTTCAATACCAACATCGTCCGCGCCGCGCGCAAGAAGGCCGAGGAACTGGAAAAGGCGGGCAAGACCGTCAAATTTTATCTCGCGGGCAAGAAGGGCCGTGTTCTCAAGCGTTTCTATCCGAAGCAGATCGCCGCCGATTTCGAACTCGGCGGGATCAAGGCGATCGGCTTCTCGCACGCACAGGCGGTTGCCGAGGATCTGATCGCGCGGTTCGACGCGGGTGAATTCGACGTCGCGCATCTGTTCTACGCCAAGTTCCAGTCGGCGTTGGTGCAGATCCCGACGGGTATGCAGATCATCCCGGTCGCGCTTCCCGAAGGCGGCGCATCGACCGCGACGGCAGGCGGCGCATCGGTCGAATATGAACCCGACGAGGAAGCGATCCTCGCCGATCTGCTGCCGCGCAACGTCGCGATCCAGATTTTCCGCGCGATGCTGGAAAATGCGGCGTCCGAACAGGGCAGCCGGATGAACGCGATGGACAATGCGACGCGCAACGCGGGCGACATGATCAATCGCCTCTCGATCGAATATAACCGCACCCGCCAGGCCGCGATCACGACCGAACTGGTGGAAATCATCTCGGGCGCCGAAGCGCTCTAAAGAATTCGAAGCAAGGAAGCACGAGCATGGCAACCGCCGCAGATACACTCGCCCCGACGGCGACCACGAACAATTCCGGGACGATCTCGCAGGTCATCGGCGCGGTCGTCGACGTGCATTTCCCCGATAACCTGCCCGCGATTCTGTCGGCACTCGAAACCGACAATAACGGTCAGCGGCTGGTGCTCGAAGTGGCGCAGCATTTGGGTGAGAACACCGTCCGCACGATCGCGATGGACGCGACCGACGGCCTGACCCGCGGTCAGAAGGTCACCGACACGGGCTCGCAGATCCGTGTTCCCGTCGGCCCGAAGACGCTCGGTCGCATCCTCAACGTCATCGGTGAACCGATCGACGAACGCGGTCCGGTCAATGCCGAAATGACCTCGCCGATCCACGCCGAGGCACCGTTGTTCGTCGATCAGTCGACCGAAAGCAGCATTCTCGTCACCGGCATCAAGGTCATCGATCTGCTCGCCCCTTACGCGAAGGGCGGCAAGATTGGCCTGTTCGGCGGCGCGGGCGTCGGCAAGACCGTGCTGATCCAGGAACTGATCAACAACATCGCCAAGGGCC
>JAPKCG010000187.1 GCA_028823055.1 Sphingomonas bacterium | reverse complement strand
CCGGGCCGCATTGCCCGCCGCCGCTGCGGGCGACATCGCCGCGCCCGCCGCGGGCGTCACGGGCACCACCGCGCTGCCCGACCTACCCATTCCCGCGCTGGTGACGCCCGCCGATATGGGAGTCGTTCCCGCCGCCGCCTTTTCGGTCAAGGCAAGTTCGATACTCGATCAGCAACGTGCGCGCGAATGCCTGACCGCTGCCATCTATTACGAGGCGGCGAGCGAACCCGACGCAGGCCAGTCCGCCGTCGCTCAGGTCATTCTCAATCGCGTCCGGCACCCCGCCTTTCCCGCCACCGTCTGCGGTGTCGTCTATCAGGGATCGGAGCACGCCGGTTGCCAGTTCAGCTTCGCCTGTGACGGGGCGATGGCACGCGCGCCGATGCGCAGCGCATGGGTTCGTGCGGCCCGCGCCGCGAACATGGCGCTCGCGGGGTATGTCTATGCCCCGGTCGGCCTCGCGACGCATTATCACACCTATGCGGTGACCCCGTCGTGGAACCGCAGTCTCGTCATGACCGATGTCGTCGGCGCGCATTTCTTTCATCGGTGGAAGGGTTTCTGGGGCACCGCCGCCGCCTTTACCCAGCGTTATCGCGGCGGCGAACCCGTTCCCGGTCCGCACATGCGCGTGACACCGGCCGAACAATATAACGATCAGGGCATCGATCCAAAACTGCTCGCCGCCGCCGCGTTGGTCGCCATGCCTGCGCCGGTGATCGATGCCGCACAGGTCAGGACCGCTTATGCCGATAGCGGCTCGTATGTCGCGGCGACACCCGCCGCCCCCCTCGCAGCGCCAGCGGCGCGACCCGGCGACAATTTACCCCCCGCATCGCAGATCCTCGACAAGTGGAAGGATTCGGGCAAGCCGCTGATGTAAGCGGCCTTGCGGCCCGCTACACCGTCGTACCGCGATCGGCGGCAAATCCGGGGGCGTGCCCCGTTGCAGGGACAAGCGCGTCGCGTTCGGCGTTGGTCGGAACCGCGGTCGGATCGGGGCGAAACGCTTCGGGCGCACGATCGTCGGGGCCGGGGCGCGGCGTGTCGGGCGACAGATCGGGCGCGGCATGACCCTCGCGCCGCGATTGCCGCGCGAGCCAACCGGCACCTGCAAAGCCGAGCGCGAGTAGCGCGCCACCAATCGTCAGAAGGGTTGAGCGAGTGGGCGAGTTGGCCATGATCCGATCCTGTGCTGCTATATTACCGATGCCGAACATACGCAGCGCGCGCTCGATCGATCCCCCTGCCCCGGCCGGTCAGCGATAATCGGGATCGTCGAACCAGTCGGCGAAGTGCGGCCAGCTATCCGTAACGCTGTCGGTGAACACCGCGTCGCGTTTGGCAAGGAAGCTCTCGACCCCCTCGCGCGCATCGCCGCCGCGACCGCGTGCCCAGATCGCGCGGCTCTCGATCCGGTGCGCTTCCATCGGATGCGCCTGCCCCATCCCCGCCAGCATCATCCGCCGCGTCAGCGCGATCGAGACGGGGGCCGATGCGGCGACGAGCGACAAGGCAAAGGCGCGCGCGGCGGACAGCAGATCGTCGGGCGCGTGAAGGCTGCGCACCAGCCCGCCGCCGATCGCCTCGTCAGCCTCGAACACGCGGCCGGAATACGTCCATTCGAGCGCCTGAGACAGGCCGACGATGCGTGGCAGGAACCAGCTCGACGTCGCCTCGGGCACGATACCGCGCCGCGCGAAGACGAATCCGAACCGCGCCTTGTCACTAGCCAGCCGGAAATCCATCGGCAGCGTCATCGTCGCGCCGGCCCCGACTGCTGGGCCGTTGATCGCGCCGATCACCGGTTTTTTCGACGCGAAGATACGCAGGCTCAGCAGCCCGCCGCCATCGCGAACGCCGGGATGCGCGTAATCGACGCTGCCATCGGCGCGCACGGGCGACTGTTCACCGTGCCAGCCGCCGCGCTGTTCGTAATCGAACGTCTTCGCGCCTTCGGACAGGTCCGCACCCGCGCAGAAGGCACGCCCCGCCCCCGTCACGATCACCGCGCGCACCGCATCGTCGGCATCGGTCGTGTCGAACGCCTCGATCATCTCACCCATCATCGTGCGATTAAAGGCGTTCAGTTTCTCGGGGCGCGCCATCGTCAGCGTCGCGATGCCATCGTCCGCGATGGCGAGTTCGATCGTGTCGGCCATTTCCCTCTCCTTGTTGCTTGCGCCGAACGATAAGACCGGGAAGGCGCACGACAAGCCCTAACGGCTTCTTAGGAAGCGTCGGGTTAGGTATGGCGGGTTCACCACAGGAACCGACGCATGTCTCGACTACCGCTGATCGCCCCCAACCCGCCGCGCCTGAGCGAGCATCTCGACGATCTTCGCCGGGTCGAGGCGTCGGGGATTTTCAGCAATAACGGGCCGGAAGTGCGCGCATTCGAAACCGAGATCACCGACCGGATGTTCGGCGGTCGCGGCGCGAGCCTCGCGGTCGCCAACGCGACCCTGGGCCTGCTCGTCGCGATCCGCCAGGCGGCGGGCATGTCGCCCAAACCGGGCACCCTTGCGCTGATGCCCGCCATGACCTTCGCCGCGACCGCTCAGGCCGCGATCTGGGCCGGGCTCACCCCACTTGTCTGCGACATCGACCCCGATAGCTGGGAAGCATCGCCCGCGCACGAGGAAGCATTGCTGCGCACGCATGGCGACCGGATCGGCGTCATCGTCCCCTATGCCACGTTCGGCAGCGCGATCGATCTCGACCGCTATGCGTGGCTTGCGAACCGCTACAAGGTCGGCATCGTCATCGATGCCGCCGCCTCGCTCGGCACGCTCGACGATGCGGGCAAGGGCTTCGGCGCGGAGGCACCGTTCACCGTCGTCTATTCGATGCACGCAACCAAGACCTTCGCGGTCGCGGAGGGCGGTTTGATCCATTGCGGCGATGCGCAACTGATCGACCAGCTGCGCTCGATGATCAATTTCGGCTTTCAAGGATCGCGCAGCGCGACCGTCCCCGGCATCAACGCGAAGCTTCCCGAAATCATCGCGGTCATGGCGCGCGCGAAGCTCGCCGAGATCGATACCGTCTGCGATCATCGTGCCGCGCTGGATGCCGCCTATCGCGCCGCATTGTCCGGTTACGACCTGCAGGCAACGCGCGGGCGGCGCGTCGTCAGTCAGTTCATGCCCGTCCTCCTGCCCGCCGCACTCGCCGATCAGCGCGATGCGATCCAGGCGGCGATCGAGGCGGATGGCGTCGGCTGTGGCCGTTATTTCAGCCCGCATCTGGGCGAACAGCCCTGGCTCCAGAGCGTTTGCCAGATCGAGGCGACCCCCGTCGCCGATGCGATCGGCGCGCGGATGCTGTCGCTGCCCATCACCGATGCGATGAGCATCGACGATGTCGCGCAGGCCGCCGCCGCGTTCCGTACCGCGTGCGACCGCGCGAGGCCCACCGTTGCCGCACGCGCCGCGACCCCCGCGATCGCGTCGGCGATCATCGTCGGCGCAGGCCCCGCCGGCACCGCGATGCTCGATGCCGCGACGAAGCGCGGGCTGCTCCCCGATCTCGCCGCGAGCGGGCTCGTCATGATCGAACGCGACGATGCGATCGGCGTCGGGCGCCTAGGGCGCTACGATATCACCTCCGATTCGACCGCGACGACGTTTCTCACCGCGGTGAAGAACAATGCGCACCCTGAACTTGCGGGGCTGGAGCATCACCCGGTGGGTCGCGCCGTGCGCGCCTATCCCGATAGCGACGGCGTTCCCCTCGTCGAAACGGGGCCACTGATCCGCGCGATGGGATCGCGTCTTCACGGCCTTGTCGAACGTCATGGCGGGACCGTCCTGACGGGGCATGAAGTGCTCGGCGCCAAACGCGCGGGCGACCTGTGGCATGTCCGCGTGCGCCGCCTGTCCGACGGCACCGAATTCGACCAGCCGACCCATAACATCGTCGTCGCGACGGGCGGGCATCAGCCGATCGACCGCCTCGCGACGCAGCGGGTCGCGGGCGCGTCGCTCCGCGATCTGGCGGAGGATCGCCTGCTTCAATCCGACGACGCGCTGTCGATCGGGGGCATGGAAAAGGTCGCCGACCTGCTTTCGACCAGACGCGCGCCGCGTGTTGCGGTGATCGGCGGATCGACCAGCGCGATCGCGACGATCGTGCGCCTGCTCAAAACCCGCGTACCCTTTGGCGCGGGCGGGATCAGCCTGCTCCATCGCCGCCCGCTGCGCCCCTTCTACCCATCGGTCGAGGCCGCCCATGCCGAGGGCTTCACCGATTTCGGTCCCGACGACATCTGCCCCGTCTCGGGTTTCGTCTATCGGCTCGCGGGCTTCCGGCTCGAAGCGCGCGATGTCGTGCTGCGCCAGCTCGGCGTCGATGGCCGTGCGCCCGATCCACGGATCGCGACGCACCGGATCGATGGCGACGACCAGATGGCGCAGGACATCATCCGCAACGCCGATCTCGTCATCGCCGCGCTCGGTTACCGCCCCTTCGCCCTCCCCTTGTCGGATGCGTCCGGCCCGATCGCGCTCGCCGCGCACCGGGGGGCCGCGATGGTCGACAAACATTGCCGCATCGTCGGCGATGACGGCAGCGCGATCCCCGGTGTCTATGGCATCGGCCTGGCCGCGGGCTTCGTTCCCTGGGGACCGATGGGCGGGGAGAAGAGCTTCGTCGGTCAGGCGAACGGTTTGTGGCAATGGCAGAACGATGTCGGCCTGATGATCGTCGACCAGTTGCTCGGACTCGAAGCGCGCGCCGCAGCATGACGATGCCGCCGACCGTCAGCGTCGTCATCCCGCTATACAACGGGGCGCCGTGGATCGGCGCAACGCTCGACAGCCTGACGACGCAGACCTTGCCCGATTGGGAGGCGATCGTCGTCGATGATTGCGGCCCCGACGATGGCGGCGCGACCATCGTCCGCACCTGGCCCGATCCGCGCGTCCGGCTGGTACGGATGGCGGAAAATGGCGGCCCCGTCCGCGCACGCAATTTCGGCGTCGCACAGGCGCAGGGCCGCTATGTCGCCGGGCTAGACCAGGACGATCTGTGCCGCCCCGAACGCTTCGCACGCCAAGTCGCCTGGCTCGACGCCAATCCAGACATCGCGCTCGTCGCGACGCAGGCGGAACAGCTGATCGGCGATGCGGTCTCGCCGATGAGCTATGCGGTCGAGACGACGCCCGCGCTCGTTCGCTGGCTCAGCTGGATCGAAAACCCGCTCGTCTGGTCGACCGTCATGGTCCGCGCCGAGATCGCGCATCGGATGGAGCCCTTCACGCGGCCCGACATCCTCTATGCGGAGGATTTCGACCTCTATCACCGCATCACCGCGCATGGCGGGATCGCGCGGCTCGACACGCCGCTACTCCTCTATCGACAGCATGACGGCGGCGCGTCGAAACGCTTCGTCGACACGATGCAGGCGAGTGCGACGCGCGTCCTCACCGAAAATCACAGCGATCTGTTGGGCGCGGCGGACAGCGCGGCGATCGCCGACCTGCTCATCAACTATAACATGGCGAAATTGCCGGTTCCCGATCGGGCGACGCTGATCGCACTGGGCGAGGGGATGGCGCGGCTCGAACGCGGGTTCATCGCGCGCCATGCACCGACCGCATCGGACAAGGTTCGTATCGAGCGTGAGACCGCGCTGCGCTGGTATCGCATCTGCCGTGCGGGCCTGCGCGCGGGCACGCTGACGCTCGCTGACATCGCCGCCTCCGCGCAGCCGCCCTTGCTCGGCGGTGGCAGCGCCGCCTTATTGTCGTCGGCGGCGATCGGCGCAGTACGCCGCGTGCGTCAGGTCTTGGCGGCGTAGATCATCCGTTCGCTGCCGAGCATCGCGAAAACCTGATCGAGATCGCCTTCGCCGACCGCGAAACAGCCCTGGCTGCGTCCGAGCTGACCGTGCGTCTTGATCATATCCTTGTTCGCATACCATGCCGAATGGACGACGATCGCGCGCGACAGCGCGTTGTCATTGGTCGGATCGAGCCCGATCAGCCGCTGCGAATTGCCGTGTTTGCCGACATAATAGTTGGACGCCAGGAACGCGCCCTCGCTCGTCGCATTCGACCCCGGCCTGTTGGAAAACCGCTGAAGAAAGCCGGTATGCGCAGGGTCCGACCCGCTGCCATGCGTGACGAGGAACGATTTGGTCTTGCCCGACACCAGATCGACGAAATGGAAGCGCGGCTGTGACGATGATGCGGTCATATCGGCGATCAGGATACGGTCGCGCTTCGTGATCTTGCCGCTGTGCCGGTCGAGCGCAGCAAGGGCCTCGCGCATCAGATCGGGGCGCACGACGCGCGGTGAGGTGATCGGGCGCGCCGCCA